>CAZTDA010000018.1:0-13061 GCA_964612155.1 uncultured Eubacteriales bacterium
GGCATCGGCGATATCCACCCGGTGCAGGGCGAGCCCCGATTCGACTTCCTGAAAAGGTTTTTGATCGGGATTGATCCAGACAGTCGGTTCGGCATTTTTTAGTTGATTTAAAAGTTCGGCATTCATATCAAGGGTTAGCGCCATGGGAACCTCCGTGAAAGCTGTGGGGATTTTTTATCTTAATATTTATTGCGGGGTTTTTAAAAAGCGCAACCCGTACAAGCCCAACACAGCGGTAAAAGTGACTGCGCTGTAGGCGGAGAATCGCTCCACCAGACCGAAATAGGCGGGTGGTACGGTGCCGACGCCGATGGCCCCGATGAACATGCAAGCCAGCGCAATGGCGGCGATCAGCGGCAAACCCTTTGTAATCGGACGGGATTTAAGACCGCCGACGATGATGAGCACCAACGAGGCAATGGATAAAAAGACGATGGAAAACGTGACGACATAGGTGTGCATGATGTCCTGAAACGTGCCCGCATATCCGGCTTCGGACAGCGGGAACAGGGCATAGCCGATGCCCGAGACCCAACTCATGGCGGCGAATAAATAGACCCCTAAACGCAGTGCGCGTGTTCCGATGGCATTTTCATAGACGACCAGACACATCACCGCGCAGCACAGGCAGCTGAACAACGCGTAAATCGTGCTGAGACCGCCCGCGATCACATAGGACGGCGCACCAACCGCGGTCAAATCGCTGACGGCTTGGCTCAAACGGTCATAACCGGGATAATTTAACCCGCCGATGATATCGTGCAGCAGGTAAAACAGCAGGCCCAAGATGCCGGAGAGGCAAAACAGGCGTTTGAGGGTGTTTTTGCTTTTCGTCATAAATGTTTCTCCTTATAAAGTTTATAAATACTATTTAATTTTGTCTTTTAAAAAATCCAAGACAGCGCTGCTGAAAGGCACATCCTGCGCCGGGTCGCTCACATATTGCTCGTAACAAATAAAGTGCTCGTCGCCTTCTCGAATGAAGGTGGTCACATCAATATTGCTTCGATTTGCCTCGTTTAAGAGCTGTTCGAATTCCGAATAGGGCACCTGCGTATCACCGGTGGAGTGCATCATCAAGAGAGGGCGATCCCCCAGCTTTTTGATTTCTTTGATCGGAGAATACCGGAGCGCATCGAAACCGTAGTGAAAGCCGTTATATAAATTGACAAACGGGATGTCCATGATGCCGACGAATTTCGGAATGCCCATCATATTCATATTATCCGCGAATAGGTTCCCCCAAGAGGAAAAAGCGGAAGCCGTAATGACGGCGTCGATTCGGGGTACTTCACCTGCGGCGATGATCACGGTGCCGCCACCCATCGAGGTGCCCATGGCGACGATGGGAAGCTGAGAGACATCGGCGTCGGCGCAGAGGAAATCGACACCGGCTTTGACATCGCGCCACTCGGTCATGCCGAGCCCGATTTCGTCCCCTTCGCTCTCGCTTCTCGCCCGCATCTCAATCAGCAGGCAGTCCCAACCGTTGTCGGCAAATAGCTTGGCGTAACCGAAAAAGGCCGTGACAGAGGGGTTTTGGATGCCCGAGATGATAATAACGGTGCCTTTTGGGGTCTGTGCACGCGTCCGCCACGCAGCAAGCGAGAGCCCGTCATCGGTTTTAAGCGAAATGCGCTGCGCCGTGATGCCGTAGTCCTCGGCGGTGTGCTGATTTTGCTGATACCGCTGCCCTAAAAACGAAGGCATTACGGTGATAGGGATTACTGTAAGGGTAGCGACAATGAGAAAGATCACAACGGAAATGATGATAATCAGAGCTTTTTTGGGCTTGCGTTTCCGTGGACTTGTTACGGATTCCATCAATATACCTCCGTCAAATCAATTATTTATAATAAAACCACTTTAAATTCAAGGTGAAATTAAAGTGGTTTTACCTAATGTGAAGCCACTTACCGATAATTTATCCTCGCCTTGTTTTCAAGTGGCTTCACGATATCAGCGGTCGTGCCAATAGGTGCGGTATTTACGAAATGCCTCGCAAACATAAGAGACTTGCTCGGGGCCGGTGGGGGGATAGACGCCGTAGACATACTCAAGGCCGCCCTTTTTGGAACCGAGAACTTTAACTTCCTCTTCGATCAATTCGAAAATTTCGGCACGGGTGCCGCGCGGCGTAATTTTAACACGGTCGAGGTCAAGCCGGATAGATGCCTTGCCCTTGAGCGCTTTTTCGAGATTGTAAATGCCGTTGCATAAATCCTGCGGGTTGATGATGTCCATGCCGATTTCGATCAGGTCGTCGATGATGGGGAGAATGTAGCCGTCGCTGTGAATCGAGACACGCACGTTGTTTTTGCGGCAGGGGGCGATCAGTTTGCGGTAAGACGGAGCGATGTATTTACGAAACATCTCTTTGCTGATGATCATCGAGGACTCTGCGCCGAGGTCTTCGGGCACTTCCATCACATCGACACCGGCATCGCAATAGTGCTGTGTGATTTTTAAATTCTCGCGATCGATCATATCGATCAGTTGAAAAAGCCGCGGATCTTCCTCAGCCATATTGACCATCAGGTTTTCAAAACCCATCAGGTATTGCAGACGTAAAAACAAAAAGCCGTGCACGAGCCAGCCGTGGGTATAACGCCCGGCCTTCTTGTCCTCTTCGATTTCCCGAAGCATTGCGGCCCAATCCCGTTTGCCGCCGCGATCCAGCCAAATGTCGGAATCGGGCGCTTTCCAGGTCTCAAATTTGCTCCAGTCGTCAAGCGGCGCGTCAATCACGCAGCCCTCAATGCCGTGCATTTTATAGTGCCATTTATAGCCCCAGGCGTCCTGCTCGATGATGTCGCAGGTACCGTCGCCGTACTGGGAATAGTCGGTCTCTCCGGGCTTTATGTACGGGAAAAATTCCGGGAAGCGTGCAACAACGGCATCCATGTCGCCCTTGTGTTCAATGCGTGACGCCATGTTCAGATAGATGATGGCCGGCATATATTCGGGATAACCGAAATCGACCGTGCGCAGATAGTTCTCTCTCTCTGTCATAAAAACTCCTTAATCGGCTTTGCCGATGATCAAATTGAGGGTAAAAGCCGGATTTATTTTATTACAAAATATCCGGGAAGTCAATGCGGCTTCCCGGATCGGTGAATGATTTAATTTTATATTTTACATGCAAGTCAATCGGGAAAGTTGAACTCCTTGCTCCAGTCAAAGTTGCCGCTTTCTTCTAAACAGGAGGGCCAATGGGCGCACCAACCGGGCATTTTAACATCGCGCACTTTGTCGTCGGACGGTTCGTAGGGCTTGATGTCAAGCACCGGCGTGCCGTTTTCGGCGTCGATCCAGGCAATTTCAAGACGGTATTTTTCGGCGTCTACCGCCAGCAGCGCACAGGCTGTGACGGCGATGGGGTTGGGGCGGACCGGTGACCGGGTGGCCAACACGCCGATTTTTTCGGGACCCTTGACATAGGGTTTATCCAAGACATAATAACTGCGTGCCTCAGGGCTGTCGTAAAGGTTGAACCACCAGAGCACTAAGATGTGGCTGAATTCTCCGAGTCCCAATGTCGCTGCGAAAACCGATTTTTCCAGTTCGATAAAAAAGCGCCCATCTTCAGTTTTCACCGTTCCGATAGGGTTGAAAGTGACTGACATAAAACATCCTCCGTTCGATATGTGATGATTTTATTATATAAAAGATTCAAATTTTCCGCTTGATGATCGTTGCTTGAAAAAGGGTGGTTTTTGTGATAAGATCGAAGTGATTTGATGTTTTATGCGAAAAGGCGGGATTTTATAATGCAGACACAATTGGTTCATATGGATGCGCTGCTGCTGGGCGGAATGGGATTTTACGGCGACCCGTTCAGTAAAAAAGGCGGATGGGACAGCGACAACGAGATCGGCAAGACCTGGGAGCGGTATATGGCGCACCTGGCCGAGAACCCCGAACGGGCGTATTCGTGTAATAAATCCCGCATGTATGAGGTGCACATCTACGGGGCAGAGACGGCGGGAAAAGGCCGCTTTGAGGTGTTTGTAGGCGAGGAAGTGAACACCGCGCTGCTGCCCACGGCGTTATGTGCCAAATTCTTTCCGGCGTCCGATTATATCAAAGTGACCCTTTCGGGAGAAGAAATTATCGGCGACTGGTGGAAAAAATTCGAGGCCGAAGTGCTGCCCGAATACGGAGTCAAACAGCGCGGCAGTTTTATCATTCAGGCGTATAACGAGCGGTTTTTGGGCATGGATCAGCTTGAGGGCTCGGTGCTCGACGTATTGGTTGCGGTGCAAAAGTGAATCTGATGCGTGACGCCGTGCTGCGGGGCATCGGGTTCATCGAACAAAACCTGCATCAAGATATCGGTGTCTGCGATGTCGCAAACGCCGTGTCTTATTCGCAGTTTTATTTTTCGCGGGAATTTTCAAGAGCTGCACAAATCTCGATATATGACTATATTTTAAGGCGGAAAATCTCGCAGTCGTATCAAGATTTATTCAACGGGCGCGAAAAGATTGTCGATTTGGCATTTCGGTACGGCTTCGGGTCGCACGAGGTCTACACCCGCGCATTTAAAAAGATGTTCGGACAAAATCCGAGCGAGGCAACGGACTTTCGGCCTTTGGCGATTTATGAGGTCATTGACGCGAACTATTTGGATTTTTTGGACGGGCTGCGCGTGGAGGTGTTCGACCGCCCGGCGGGGGATTGCAGTTTTGCAGTGAACGGCGTGTCCGATTTGTCTAGGCCGGACGGCAGCTTTTTGGTCGAGCTGTCGAAAGAAAATGCTTATGAATGCGGCTGCATTTTCCGAGGTGAAGTGCAGGCGCAAAAGAGCGGATTATTGGCATTCGAGCTCACCGGATTAAAACATCTCGTTCGAATTCACAGCGACAACGCAAAATTTTGTTTTCGTTATTTTCTCGACTTGTTTTATGAACCCGACGGGATGAGCGGGAATTACATATTGCTGCAACGTGCAAACGGATTGATTGATATACTGGTACCGCAGCGCTGACCGCTTCACAGCGTTCTACTTTTTATCGTAAAAATCGATTTCTACATGGGTTGCGTCACAAAACGGTTTGTTTTGGGACTTGCCGCAGCGGCACAGAGCCACGCGATTTCTGATCTCATAAGTTGTGCCGTCGGAGGATTCGATCGGGATGTTGCCCTTGACAAAAATGCCGGCACTGACTCCCTCTTCGGGATCTTGAACGATTTCGATTTCCGGTTCATAATCGGGTTCGTGTGTTTTACCGTTTTTCTCGACTGCGACAAGTCTTCCGGACGGGCATTCGTTTGCCGCGCGGATGGCTTCGGCCTTCAGCGTCGGGTCATCGGAGGACAGGGTCAGCTCCCAGACATTGCCCCGCTCTCTGTGGCAAAACCGCGCAAAGGCGCAGCGGTGGTCATCCAGCAGGTTCAGATCGGGGCCGCGCATGATTTGAACACGGCTCTCAAAAGAATCTATTGACGCGGTTTCGGTTCCTTCAAAGTCGATTTTCAGATGCGTTCCGTCACAAAAAGGCGGGTTTATGGAATGACCGCAGCGGCACAACGCATATTCGGCGGACTGGGGCAACGTGCGCCCCGCTTTTAAAAGATACCCTTTCCCGTCAGGAACAATTATTTTTTCGGATAATGGGATGTTACCGGATATGCAATAAGGCCCGTTTTTTAATATTTTGATTTTAGGGCTTTTCGAATTTAATTCCATGTTGAATCCTCGGTTTGATTTAGTTTTGGGTTATAAGTGTTGAGTGTGATAAACAAAGTCGGAAAAAATCAATCAAAGTAAAACAGTTCTTCGAATTTTTTATCAAGCGCCAGACAAAGGACAAGCGCCAGTTTTGCGGTGGGATTGAATTGTCCGGTCTCGATGGAGCTGATGGTGTTTCTGGAAACGCCGACCATATGGGCAAGATGTGCCTGTGAGATTTTTTTATCCGCTCTTGCTTCTTTAATATTGTTTTTTAAAATAAAACTGTTTTCCATGAAGCAACACCACTCAAACGAGAAAATAAGCGATAAATGCGGTTATTGCGGTAATTGCACAAGCGACTCCGCCGATGAGTAAAGTTTCCTTCTTGGTTTTGATATATGAATACAAATTCGCAGCCGACAAATAGCCGAATAAAATTACGCCGTATTCAATGAAAGTTTGTTTTTGAAAGATTTTAATAACACTGAAAACAACGCAGAGAATTGCAACTGCAACTCCGCCCACACCAAAACTCTTGATGACATCGCTGCGCTGCATTTCGTCTAAATAAGCGTTTTCTTTTTGGCTTAATTCTAAAATCTCTTTTTTATCCACAGTACAACCTCCAAGTGGCGTTTGCCAAGTTTACTTGTCGTTATTATACCACAGATCATCGTTTTGTCAAGATAAAATGCAAAGTTTTATTGGCAAATTAAGCAGGGCTATTTTATGTTAAATTCCTTTTAAACGCACAGTGAGAACACTGTACACGGTGAACGTTTAACAGCTCTTTGCAGTCGGGACAGCGCCAGGACGCTTCGGCTTCCTGTTTAAACCGCTCAAGCCCCAGTTGCTTTATCTTTTGAAAGTTTTCGAATAAACTCTCTCCGTATTTGGTTTTATAACGTTTTTCAAGGGCTTTTAAACGCTTACAGGGATATTTGGAACAGACATCACAGAGTTTGGTGGGGTCACCGTTCTTCTCCGGGCAGTTCACGACAATGCAATTCATACAGTAAGCGGGCTTGTTGCCCTCGGCGGTACAGCCGGGACAGCGATTTTTCTCCCGTTGGAACGCCGAACAGAGGTCGCAGATCAAGCCGCAAGGCGCGATGACGGTAATAGGCATGGTTGTAACTCCCCTCTGATGGATGAAAAGCTGTTATTAACCTTAGCGGATGAAAAAACGAGGAGATCGGTCTTACCCTTCAAAGCGAAATCGGCAGTGACCCGTATTCCGGAAATGAATGATTTAGAATCGGGTGTTTTCATCGTGACCGTATAACGAGACCGGCAATTACATCATCGGTGTTCGCGAAAAAAAGCGACCGGAAGCGTTACGGTGGAAAAATCCGTTCCGCTGCAATCAGGAAATTAAACAACCCGGGACTGCGTCCGTCCCTTGATTTTTTTATCAGGTTAAAGCGCTGTTGCGCAGTTGCCGCTTAACTCTTTGGACTGATAGAGCGCTTTGTCGGCGTTTTGCATTAATTGCTCAAGCGTCTGCCCGGGCTGCCGCCGAGTTACTCCGATGCTAACGGTCACATGAAACCGATCACCCGCATAGAGGTATTCATGCTGTTCCGACTCAGCCAGCAGGTCGTCGGCGATTTTCAGAACCTCATCCGTGCTGAGATTTTCGACCAATACCGCAAATTCTTCTCCGCCGAGCCGTGCGACGGGAGTACCCTCTGCAAATTGTGATTTGAGAATGTGTGAGAAATCGCGGATGGCCTGATCCCCCGAGAGGTGGCCGTATCGGTCGTTTACATTTTTAAAATGATCTAAATCGAGCATCAGCAGGTGAATACACCCGTGTTCCTCCGCCTTTGATATCCAATCCTGACTCATGCTCAAAAATGCTCTGCGGTTGCTGAGCGTGCTGAGCTCGTCCGTTGCGGCCTGCCGACTGAGTTCTTCCGTAAGCCGATGAATCTCCGTGATGTCACGGATGGTTTTAATGAATCCGCGCGTGGCATTGCGGTCGATGATGGCCTCGGTCGTGATTTCGAAATAACTCTCACGATCTCCGACTTTTAATTTTTGAACTGAGGTTTCGGTTTGCTCAAGCGCTTTTATCAGGTCTTTATAGTCCTCGGTCAAAACAGCGGGCAACGAACCGTTTTCCAAACGGATGCCGAGCTGCTCGAAAAAATTTACAGCAGCGGCGTTAAAATCCATAATCCGATTTTCCCGATTGACCAACAACACGGCATCGCCGATGGATTCAAAAACGAGGTCCCGTGCAATGAATTTGGTCTCCAGCAGATCATAGCGCGTGATGGCAAATATGACAATCAAGCAGGTGACAGGTAAAAACATCACCATATAATCGATATACAAAGGAAGCAGTTTGAATTGGGTCAAGACCAGTCCCGTGATACCGAAAACCGAGGCGGCAACAATAAAGTGGATTTTTCCGGCTTGCCTGCCGGGCTTTTTTACGGCTTCAATGATGAAAATCGCCATGGCGATGATAATCATCGACGCGGAGTGAACCACCTGTACAACCATCCAAGGGCCCGGCTGTTTGACAATTAACAATCCCCCCAATCCGGCTTCAAAGCGCACCGAGGAAAAATAGAGATGGTGCCAGTGGTTGGTGAGTCGAAACAACAGCGTTAAAAACGGGATGATATAAATTGCCGCATAAAGGAGCTTTTTACGCCGTGAGAAGAGATCTGTGTACATCACGGCGGTTGTCAGCCACAACGCCGAGACAAAAGGAATTCCGAGATATTCGATTCGGTTCCAAAAAAGAATCTGCGAGGCGGTTGACGAGTTCAATTCCATCACATAACCGAGAATATAAAAACAAACCGCAAAACACAGCAACAAAGCTGCTTTGGTGTAATTGGCTTTCCCCAACGTTCTGATTTGAACGGCAAAATAAACAACTACTACGGTCACACACAATAAATAAATGCTGATGAGGTTGGTGATGGTCATCAAAACGCCCCTCGAAAAAGATAATTCATTATAGCACAATTTCGGTGTTGTGTCATTCATCCTGAGAATATTATCGCATAAAGTCAGTTCGCAGGTTTCATAAACGTCACCGAAAGCACTCTTGTAAGACATATGTGTTTTTGGTATAATACAGTAAAAGGATTACGCTTTGCTCATGATCCGAGTGAGGATTATGGCGGGAACGGATCGTTCGGGCAAGTCGATTATTGTCGAAAGAGGGCGAGAGTCACGGAGACGGGGAAAAACATATTTAAAACAAGGCGCAGCACCAATCTTATTTGGCAAAACAGCATTCCCTTGAAAATGCAGGCGGCAAGTTTTATTTCGTGTCTCGTCGGAATTTTATTGATGGCTTTGACAGCCCATTATCTTCTGATGGGCGTGTTTATTCTGATTTTGTTGAGTATTGCCATCACCGGGATTTTGATCGCCCGGAGAAAGATTACGCTTGAAGCGGCCTGCCTTACCCCGATTCTGCTGCTGTGTTTTGTCTATACGCCTGCCAGCTGGTTTACGTTTGACGGGCTTTTGGGCTGCACCCCGTTCCTTTCGATATTGTTTATCGTGGTGATTGTACTCACCTATTATCAAAAAATACAAGCGATTGTTTTGTCTCTTTATGCCGTTATGTTGGCGGGGCTCACCATCCACTGGCTTTTGACAATGCAGAGCGAATACCGCACCGATCATGTAATCAACGTTTTGCTTGCGTATGTTTTAACCTCAGTGTTGGTTTTTTTGATGACGGAAGGTGTAAAACGGAAAAATTACGAGATCAACCAAAAGATTGCGGAATTATCCATACATGACGACCTTACGGAGCTTTTTAACCGCAGGGCGATTGGACAGGTGTTCAATGATTTGGAACCGCTGTATATGAAAACACAATCCGATTACGCGGCAGTGATTTTGGATGTGGATCGATTTAAAAGCATCAATGACCTATACGGGCACAATTTGGGCGATGCGGTATTGAAAACTTTAGCGGTGTGCATCACAAACAGCATTCGCGCGCAGGATTTTGCTTTTCGTTTAGGCGGCGACGAGTTTTTAGTCGTGCTGCCCGACGCGGACGAAGCGCTGACACGTCAGATTTGCGACCGAATCAAAACGGCTTTGAAGGATGTACATGGGTACGCTTTCCCGGTCACGGCAAGCGTCGGCATGGCGATGCGGTCACAGTGTCCGAACACAACCGAATTATTAGATTTGGCGGATAAGCGCATGTATCAAGATAAAAACGGACTTGCAGACAGAGCAAAACAAATTTTAATTTGAAACCCCTTACCGCTTAATCGCATTGAATGTCAAGCAGTTTTGTTAAAAACCGTCATAACCGACGGTTTTTCTTTTGTAAAGATAATAACACCGCCCGAAATCGGTGCTGAAGTTCCCGTATTCGAGCGTATTGAAACAAAAATATTTGCAATCTTCGGCAGTCGTTAGATCGGAATGGGTATAATAAAACGCCGAGATAAAAGTCCTCGGCAAAAAGAATGGGTAAAGGTACTGATTAAGATGGAATCATTCAATAGAATTCCGACCCATATCGGGATCATCCCCGACGGCAACCGGAGATGGGCGCAGCAGCGCGGTTATCAAAAACGGGACGGCTACCGTTACGGCGTCGCCCCGGGGTTTGAGTTATATCAGATGATGATTGAGTACGGTGTCAAAGAGGCAACTTTTTACGGGTTTACCAAAGACAACAACAAACGGGCGCAGGATCAGCGCGAGGCCTTTACCACGGCCTGTGTGGACGCGGTGGAACTGCTGAGCAACAAAGATGCCAATTTGCTGGTGGTCGGCAACACCGATTCGCCCGCGTTTCCGCAGGCATTAAAGCAATATGCAAACCGCCGGGTACATTTCGGGCGGGGGTTGATCAATTTGAATTTCTTGGTCAATTACGACTGGGAATGGGATTTGGGTCAGCTTGCGCAGCACCGACAATTGGCCTCCCACGACATCCCGCGCATTGATTTGATCATCCGATGGGGCGGACGGTGTCGGCTGAGCGGTTTTTTGCCGGTGCAGTCGGTTTATGCCGATTTTTATACAATCGACAACTACTGGCCCGATTACAAACCCACCGATTTTATCAACGCCCTGCGCTGGTATCAGGACTGTGATGTGACTTTAGGGGGGTAGAACTGAGGAAAAGATAAGTGATGTCGCTTTTTGGGGAATTGGGATTGAAATTAATAGTAATCTATGGTAATGTGAATATAGACGAAATCTTTTAAAACCCATGTATTATATTCGGCAAGACTTCATCAAAATTATCATTTGAGAGGTAGTTATGGAAACACTGTTCGAAAACAAGTGCAGTTATTCGAAAAAGAATTTGTTGGAGATGGCAAAAAAGACAAGATCAAAAATAAAAGACGTATTACTTATTATAATCATTTTGCTATGTACTGTTTTAATGATTCTGAGTTTCATACAATATGACTATTTTGTTGCAACTATATACTTACTGTTATGTGCGGTTGTCGTTGGCATTGAAATCTTGTTGCCTCATATTGAGGTCAATAAAGCGTTAAAACGTTTTCAAGAAATATATCACACAGAGGTTGAAACAACGATCTTATTCTATGACGATCATATGATTGGTATTAACGAACAGACCTCAGGAAAGACAAAAACGCAATACATACAATTAATTAAAGTAATGCAAACAAAAGGATTATACTTGCTTAGAATGAAAGAGAATATTAACATTTTGGTCGATAAAAACGGGTTTATTAAAGGGGACAAAATCGCGTTTGAAGCATTTATCAAAGAGAAAGCGGCCAAAGCGAAAATCAGTTTATAGCCATAAGGAAAATTCCTCTCTGCGAGTTTTTTTATAATATTTGTTGTGAGGTAATAGAATGGAAACATTGTTTGAGAACAAGTGCATTTATTCCAAAAAGAATTTGTTGGAGATGGCTAAGAAAACACAAAAAAAGCAACTTGTTGTAGTAAATATATTCGTAATGATTTTCTTCGTTTTAAATGCATTCTCTCAAATTTTGATACATAATTCAATAGGAATGGGCGTATTTTTTCTATTGTGCGCAGGATTGATCAGCTTAACGTTTTTTTTACCGAACATCACTGCAAACAATATTTCCAAACAATATCATGAATTATATCATACTGAGTATCAAACAATGAGTTTATTCTACCAAGAACATATGGTGGATTTTAATGAACATACAAACGGGAAAACAATCATTGAATACGCACAGATCATAAAAGTGGCGCAGACAAAAGGACTCTATCTGCTCATGATGCGACAGAATTTGGTCCTTTTAATCGATAAAAACAGATTTATCAAAGGGGATAAGGCGGCGTTTGAAGCGTTTATCAAAGAGAAGGCAATCAAGGCAAAAGTTAAACTATAGAGCTCCTTTTTAGACGCTTATGGATATACTAATTTATAACCACACATAATTTTCGTTTTTATTAATGTATTTTTCGGTGATATAGGTGTCAATCGACTCCGCCACGCGGCGCGAGACCTTGACCGCTTCGACGACCGTCTTTGCGCCGGTGACCACGTCGCCCGAGGCGAAAACGCCCTCGCGGGTGGTGCGGCCGTCCTCGTTGACAGCGACAAGCCCGGTATCCTTGATTTGAATTCCGGTAGTCGAGGAGACGATGACCGCGCGCGGCCCCTGGCTGATGGCTACGATAACCGAATCGGCCTCGAAAAGCGCTTCGGTACCGGGGGTCGGACGCGCTTGTTTCTCTCCGTTTTCGTCGGTGTAAATCTCGGAATCGGCGAGGATGACGCCCTCATCGACAAACTCGACTGCGGATTTGTTCATGATAAATTTTGCGCCGTCGATCTTGGCGTACTGCACCTCGACATCGCGCGCGGTGATGACCGACTCATCCATGTTGCAGATGATGTAGACCTCGCGGCAGCCGTGCCGGAACGCCGTGCGCGCAACATCCATTGCGACATTGCCCGCGCCGATGATGGCGACGCGTTTGCCGAGCCGATAAACATCGGGGTTGCGCAGATATTCGATGGCAAAATGGACGTGTCCGAGCGTTTCGCCTTTGATGTTCAATTTGCGCGGCCGCCAAACGCCCGTGCCCATAAATATCGCTTTGAAATCGTCGCGGAACAGGTCGTCGATGCTGAGGTTTGCGCCGATGGTGGTGTTGGGGCGGATTTTGATGCCGCTTGCGATCAGCGTATCCATTAGGCGGTCTAAAATGCTTTTGGGCAGCCGGAATTCCGGGATGCCGTAGCGCAGGATGCCGCCGATTTGGTCGTTGCCCTCGTAAATGGTGATGTCATAACCCTTTTGCGAAAGGACAAAGGCGATGGTGATGCCGGCGGGACCGGAGCCGATGATGGCGACCTTGCCCCGGTCTTTGGCCGAGGGTGTGGGTTTATAGATGCTGAGATAAT
>CAZTDA010000019.1:0-12622 GCA_964612155.1 uncultured Eubacteriales bacterium
GCCGAAAATGCCGGGAATGTTAAAAGGTTTACCGTAAAAACCGAAAGCGTGACGGACGAAAACGGCAATTCGAATATTCCGCAGCATTTTTCAATTCTGCTGTATTCCACCGAAACCGCTTCGTTCGGGGATACGATTACCGCGCAGATTAAACTTCAAACACCGTATGAATACAGGGGTTATGATCTCGCCGATTCTTATGCCTCAAAGGGCATCTATGTCACAGGGACTTGCTATGAGGGTTTTATTGATGTTATACATACGGACAAGCATCAAATTCCGAAGTTTTTGCAATCGGTGAAAACCTATGTGCGCATCCGAGCCGAACTCGCTTTTAATGGGCGATACAGCGCTTTTGTCAACGCGATTGTCATCGGGGACGATTCGGGGGTCACACAGGAAGACTATGACACGATCCGAGACGCAGGCGTCACCCATCTGCTTGTGGTCTCGGGATCGCATACCACATTTTTTGCGCTTGCTTTATTTTTTATTTTTCGGAAACTGCGCATAAAACGCTGGCTTTCGTCGATTCTGACCATGGGGTTTTTGCTGTTTTATATGGCGTTACTGGGTTTTGCACCGTCGGTGACGAGAGCCGGAATGATGACGGTTTTGGTCTTTTTGGGTCAGATGCTGTGGCGCAACGCAGACCCGTTAAATTCTTTGGGCGTCTCGGTAGCGGTGATGCTGTTTATCCGCCCGTATTTTTGCTTTGATGTCGGTTTTTTGCTCTCGGTGAGCGCCACATTCGGAATTCTGCTGTTTATTAATCAATATAACGAGGGTATTAAGAATTTTTGTAATACAAAAGTTCCGAAAGTGCTTTCAAGGCCGATTTATTACATATTCAGTTCTGTGATGGTCAGTTTTGCCGCATCGTTGTTTGTTTTACCGATTCTGCTTTATTTCTTCGGTGAAATTAACACCATGGCTCCGCTTTCAACACTTTTGCTCGGGCCGGTTGCCGCTTTGATGCTGCCGGTTTTTATTCTCGCGGTCTTCGGGGCGAACATCCCGTTTATCGGTGTGGTTTTAAAGGGTGCTTCGAAAATTTTAGTTGATGTTTTTTATTTTGTCGTAAAAAAAATCGCCGCCCTGCCCTTTTCGACACTGCCGTCCGGCTATAAGATTTTATCGTTTGCGGTGGTGATTGCGCTGCTCGGCATTGTGATTTGTCTGCTGACGGGCGCAATTCGAAAACAGACCCTGCTTTGTATCTTGTGCGCGATTTTGATGGTGACCGGCGGAATTTTCGGACAGCTCAGTTTGAATTACGAGACCGTGACGACGGCGATTTTTTCCGACAAAGACGGCAGTGCGCTTGCAATCTACGACGGCGTGGGGTATATTATAATCGGGTGCGGAAACGATGCCTGGTCACAATTTGAACTTGAAGAGCATGTGAAAAAGTACAGAAAAAATGCCGATCTGCTTTTGGTGCTGCCCAATCCCCAAAAGATATATGCTTTCGAACCCGATGGCCTGACGGAGCTTTTGCCCGCGCACAACATCGTCGCATTTGAACCGACCGAAGAGGAAGTTGAGACCTTATATTCCGACCATATTTCGCTTGACTGTTACGGGCACGGTACTTATGAAATTTATTTATATAAAGACGGGTTTTATGCCGAGATTGTAACCCACAGTCAAACGGCGATTTTTGTCGGCGGAAATCCGATTTTACCGCAAAAACACTATGATTACGGTTTTGTTTTAGATAAAAAATGCAAGCAAATCCCCGACTGCACGACACTGATGACTGTTTCGCAGGATCCACCCGAAAATGCCCTTACCTTCCCTGCGAATCATCTGACGGTCGTAAAAACCATGCCGAGCGGACTTTATGTCGGCGCGGAAAGCTTTTGGAAATAGCATTGGAGCAAATATGCGAATTGAATCGGAAGTTGAATTGAATAAACTGATCAAAGCGGAGAAGATGCCGAATTTTTGGCTGTTCTTCGGCGACGAGGGGTTATTAAAAAACCGGTATGTAAAAACACTGGTTGCAAAAAATCTGACCGAAGAAGCCCGACAGATCGATTTCAGCCCGTTTGACGCACCGTTTTTGGTGATGGACGAGCTGACGGATTGTTTGCAGAGCTTTCCGCTGATGTCGGCATACCGCGTCGCCGCATTAACCGGGTTTTCGCCCGATGCGATGAATGCCGAGGACTATGAGACGTTGATTTCTGTAATCAAAGATTTATCTCCTTGCACAATTTTAATTATCGTCACCGCCGACGACGTCACAGAAAAACAAGCGCGCATGAAAAAACTGACCACGCTGGCCGAGAAGAATGGCGCGGCGGTTTATCTCACCGCGCGTAAAAAAAGCGACCTCGTGCGGTTTGTCAAATCGGAACTGGCCAAATACAACGCCGACGCCGAAAATTTTATGTGTTATAAAATCATTGAACTCTGCCGTCAGGACATGCAGCAAATTGAAAACGAGTGCGCAAAATTAGGCGCTTATGCCGCAGGCGGAATGGTCACGCAGGCAGACGCCGAATTTTTCATCAACCTCACTTTCGAGGAGTCGGTGTTTGAACTTGTGCGCAATCTGACCACCAAAAACAATCAAGTCGCCGTGAAAAAACTGAACGCGCTGCTCGAAAACGGCGCTAAACCTATTGAAGTGATCGCCGCAATCGTCAGCGGTTTTACCGATTTGCAAAAAGCCGCTGTCGCCCAAAAAAACGGCATCCCCCTGCCCCAGGCGGCCAAGGACTTCGGTTATCCCGAAAAGCAGCTGTTCCGTTTTGAGCGCGCGTGGAACCAAGCCAACCGTCTTCGAGGGGGTTATGCGCTGGAATGTTTGAATTTGGCGCTGGACGCCGATAAGTTTTGCAAAAGCGCCAAAGCCGATTATGAGACGGTGTTGGTCAAACTTGTGGCCGACCTTTGCTCGGTACCGGCATGATACACATCAACGAAATTCTCCTCGTCGAGGGGAAGTACGATAAAATCAAGCTGCAGAGCGTAACCGACGCCAACATCGTCACGCTCGACGGCTTTTCTGTTTTCTCGGATGAGGAAAAAATCATTGCGCTGCGCGCACTCGCCGAAAAGCGCGGGTTATTGGTGCTGACCGACTCCGACGCCGCCGGGTTTAAACTGCGCGCCTTCATCAACGGGCGCATTCCGAAAGAAAAAGTCAAGCATGCCTATATCCCCGATGTGTTCGGCAAAGAAAAACGCAAGCAGATTGCGTCCAAAGAGGGCAAGCTCGGCGTGGAGGGGATAGACACCGCCGTATTAACGGAGATTTTAGCGCCGTTTGCCGCCGAAGGCCTTCAACCGCTCCAGTCGCTGACCAAGGCCGATTTATATGCCGACGGGTTGGCCGGAAGACCTGACAGCGCACAAAGACGCAGGGCGTTCGCCGTCGCCGCCGGACTCCCGGCGCGCATCGGTTCAAACGCCCTGCTCGAATTTATCAACGCCATGCTGACCAAAGAACAATATCAAAAACTCATTGCGGAGTTGAAAGTTTAAGCGCAAGAGATAACAAATAGGCCACCACACCCGCGGCGGTCAAAATAATCCCCGCAACCCAATAAATCATTACCAAATCGGAATCGGTTCCGTAAATTTCAAGCACTCCTGTAAAGCAACTGCCTGACGCAAGCGCGGCTATGCCCGAATTGTAGAGGTTATAACACACGCGCCCCGGAAAGGGTGCTTTTTTAATCAATCCGAGAAGACCGAAAACCAATACGCCGCCGACCAGCGGATAAGTGAATAAGAAGATCATCGCATTGGAATAAACCCCATGCCCGAAATGCTCATAAACCGTGCTGAACAAGATACAAAATGCCGTGATGCCGAGGAAAACCCAAACGGTTTTTCGGATTTTGATTTTTTTCAAATCAGTAGCCGATGCAGACAATGTCACTCACACTCCTCTCGGTAATCTGTCTCCCGTTGGTGGTTGGTTTGTTAATCACCTTGCCGTTGAATACCATCGTCGAGGAACCGCCCCCGTCGAGGTTATAGGCCGTTTTAGCGCCGAGGGTTTGCAAGAATTGTGCCATTTCATACAGCGATAAACCGGTGCTTTCACTTGTGCGTCCGTCCGCAACCACCAATAGATAGTGCAGATCATTGATGATGCAGAGCGCGGTTCTGGGATTGCCGGTCATGGCTTTATCCACTTCGTCGGTTTTGCTGACGGCGACGGCTCCGTCCTCGATCAGCGCGGGGCCGAACGAGAACACCTGCACCGCCCCGTTGTCCAGCAATTTCTGTGCGCTTGTCTCACCCTCGGTGATGCTGCCAAACGAACCATCCGTATAAATGACGAGGTCTTGCTGTGAGGAATCGGACGAGGTGCTGCGGTATAAAACGCCGTTTCGGATGACATATCCGGAATTTCGTGCGCCGTAGTAATCCCCGTTAATCGCCAAAATCGCATTGCTCTCTTTTGCGATAACAGAGGTTTTTTCGGTGATATTTCTGCCATAGGTGCTTTGGGAAAATGCCGCTTTCAAATAGCTTGCGTCGGACACAACGACATCGGCGACATAGATCGTGGTGTCACTTTCGCGATACTGTGTGATCGAGATGCTGATATTTTCGTCTTGATAAGAACTGTCGGTGACAACCGGTTCGGTGTTTACGGATGAGCTTTGAGAGGGTTGTGAAGAAGCGAATTGCTCCGATTGAACGGATTCGGATGTGGAGCGGGAACTCTGCGCAAGTGATGAGATTTGGGAAATAGTTGATGCAGTTGTTGAGGTCGACTGAATACTTGCGGTCTGCGAACTTTTATCCACAACGGCATACGCGCGGGGAATTACAAAGGTGTCCAGCACCGCATACAGGGTAAACACAATCGAAGCGATTGTATAGACGATTGCGTAACGAAACGGCTTTTTAAACATCTGCTATTCCCCCGCTCTGTCGGTATTCTTTTTCCTTTTAAAGATCACGAATCGCTGTACAATCCAACTGAATATAAAAAACGTAATCTCGGTGAAAATCTTGGCGATATATCGGTTGACGCCCGCGCTGTCCACCAATAATGTCAACAGCACCGTATTAAACAGCATGATGCAGGCGGCAAGGAGAAAATACTGCGCGCCGGTCTTGACTGCACTTTCCTTATTTTTAAACACAAACCGCTTGTTGATGGCGAAATTAGCGCTCGCACTGATAATTCGGGCAATAATATTCGAAAAAGGAATGCCAATCACCCAGCCGGAGGTCAAGGTCGCAAGCAAACTGTACAGCGCATAATCGATGATGAATCCCATGAAAGAAGATGCGGCAAATTTGAAGATGTCGCGATAAACTCGGTAGGAATCGCGGATGGTGCTGAAATGGGAGCGAGCATTATTTTCGAAATAGATGGTCTCGATTTCAACTTCTTTGAACGAAATCTCATTTTTGCAACACTCCAACAGTACATTCATTTCGTATTCATACCGCTCTCCCTCAATTTTCAGCAAGAAAGGGATCAATGCCGCCGAAAAAGCCCGCAGACCGGTCTGCGTATCATTGACTTTTACACCGGTTGACATGTAAAATACGGACTTCGTCACCGTGTTGCCGAACCGACTGCGTAAAGGCATTTTCTTCAGCGAACGGCAACCGAGGACAAGGCAATTGCCATTTTCTTTCGCTTTTTCACAGACCGCAACGGCATCTTCAACGCTGTGCTGCCCATCGGCGTCCAGTGTCACAATGACGCTGTCGGCGGGAAAGGTCTCTTTGATGTAGGCAAGACCGGTTTTAATCGCACTGCCCTTCCCTTTGTTTTTATCGTGTGCCAAAACGACGGCGTGTTTGCCGGCTGCCGAAAAGATATGCCCGTAGGCATCGCCGCTGCCGTCATCGACAACCACAGTTTGAAAGCCGAATTGTTCAAGCCGCTCGGTCAGATCAGCGAGCAGCAGTTCGGGTTCGTATGCGGGAACCAAGGCGATTCGCATGAAACAGCCATCCTTTTGAAAACGCATGGTTCCCTTCGTCTTCGATATAATTGTATTAGAGGTACTTTATAGTATTGTGTCGAAATTATGTTTTTCATATGATGAATCGCCAAATTATATTTTGTTTTTCAAATAGGACTGCGGAATCCCCGTTGTGATCTTGACCAACATCTCCGCAATGGTACGCGCGGTCTTTTTCATGTCCCCCTCGAGCCATTTTTGGATCATGCCCACGCATCCGGTGATCGTGAACGAATAGATATATTCGGCGTCCTCATTGGGAATGGCGTCGTTGCTGATGAGTTGATTGATGTTTTTATCATAGACAAACATCATAATCTTTTTTTGAAAATCCAAATCGCCCCGCTCGCCCAACAGCAGCTTGCACAACCCGGCATTTTCTCTGATGTACTCCAATATCTTTTCGATCATCCCCACAAAATCGACGCTCGGTTTGCTCTGCATGTAATCAGAGAGATAGGAACTCACGTTTTCAAGCAGTTCCTCTTCCATTTTACGCATCAAGTCGTATTGATCATTATAATGCGCGTAAAAAGTCGCTCGGTTGATGTCGGCGTCTTCGCAGATTTCCTTAATGGTGATCTGGGAGATGTCCTTTTTTTCAAGCAGCTTAATGAAACTGTCTTTTAATACCATCTTTGTATATTTTACCCTGCGATCGTCTTTTTCGCTCTTCATTCGGTAATCATCTCCAATAAAAATTTTCGCCGTTTTTGTCATTTAATCAACACACCATGGGCTTGGCGTTTAGCAACAGACATTTTCAAAATATCTGTTTGTTGACTGCACACCATGTTGTTATTATACTATACACATAACTGTTATGCAACAGTATGTTTATTATTTTATTTGATTTCGAGGTTATCAACGCATGAGCAAACTCACCAATTCGATCACCAAATACAGAAAAACCATTATCATTTTCTTTCTTGTCGCCACGGTTTTATGCGGTATTCTCTCCACATTGGTATCTGTTAATTATGATTTGAAGGACTACCTGCCCAAAGACGCAAAGTCGACGCAGGCATTGGATATTATGACGTCGGAGTTTTCCGGCGAACTTCCGAATGCCCGTGTGATGATTAACAACGTCACCGCCCGCGAAGCCCTTGAATATAAAGAGAAGCTCGCGGCGGTACCAGGTGTTTCGTTGGTCACCTGGCTTGACGATGCGGTCGGAGCAGAGACCCTCGGCGCTGTCCCGCTGGAGTATTTGGATCAAACCATAGTGAAAAACTATTATATGGACGGCAGCGCACTGTTTTCGATTGCGATTGAAAACGGGAAAGAATCGAGCACTATCAGCGCTATTCGAACCTTGATCGGGAACGGCGGCAACGCTGTTTCGGGCGATGCCGTAAACACCGCCGCGGCGCAGGAAATGTCGTCGTCCGAAGTCACCAAAGCCATGTTGATTTTGGTACCCATTATCATTTTAATATTGGTTCTATCTTCGACTTCTTGGATTGAACCTGTATTGTTTTTGCTCTCCATCGGGGTTGCGGTTACAATCAATATGGGCACCAACCTGATTTTCGGACAGGTCTCATTTATCTCCAATGCCATCAGTCCGATATTACAAATGGCCGTCTCCCTGGATTATGCGATCTTTTTAATGCACAGTTTCAATGACCTGCGGCAGAGACACGAACCGCAAGAGGCCATGAAACGCGCAATTAAAAAATCGTTTGCCGCAGTCGCCGCCAGCGCCGCTACAACCGTGATCGGATTTGCCGCCCTCGCCTTTATGCGCTTCGGCATCGGATTTGATCTGGCGATGAATCTTGTCAAGGGTGTTACGCTCAGCTTTATTTCTGTGATGGTCTTCCTTCCCGCGCTGACGTTAGTCGGTTATAAACTGATCGATAAGACCAAGCACAAGCCGTTTTTCTTTGATTTGAAAGGTGCGGGCAAAGTGTTGATGAAGATCAGCACACCGATATTAATATTAGCGGTTTTGGTCGCTGTCCCCTGCTATCTGGCCCAGTCGAAGGTCAATTTCAAATATGGTATGAGCGAAATTGCGAATGTATCGCGGGTTGCCGTTGACAATAATGCCATCAATGAAAAATTCGGGACCGAAAACCAGCTGGTACTGCTAGTCGAAAAAGGCGATGCCGGAACCGAAAAGCAGCTCTGCGATGAGCTTTCAGATGTCCCGCATGTGACAACAGTGCTGTCTTATGTGAACGCGGTCAGTTCCGAAATCCCGCCCGAGTACTTGTCGGCTGATATCGCAAGCCAATTTTATTCACAGCATTATGCGCGAATTGTGCTTTATACCGATATGGCTGAGGAGGGTGACGAAACCTTTGCCGTGGTGAATCAAGTAAACGAGATTACAGAAAAATATTACGATACCTTTTATCTGACCGGCCAAAGCGCCGTTTTGCATGATATTAAGACCATCGTTTCGACGGATACGGTCGTAGTCAATTTAATCGCAATTATAGGAATATTCTTAGTTTTATTGATCACATTTAAATCCGTCTCCATTCCGTTTTTGCTGCTGTTCACGATTGAGACCGCCATCTGGATCAACCTCTCGTTCGCCTATTTCGGAGGTCAGTCGTTCAACTTCATCGGTTATCTGGTCGTGAGCACGGTGCAGCTCGGGGCAACGGTCGATTATGCGATTTTAATGACCGATCGCTATCTGCATAATCGCAAGACCATGGAAAAGAAGGAGGCCATGAAAACCGCGCTCGGCAGTAATTTGCCCGCTGTGTTGACCTCTGCGGCAATTCTGTCGATTTCGGGATTCATTTTAGCCCTAACCTCGACCAACCCGATTATTTCGGAGCTCGGCACACTGCTCGGCAGAGGAACGCTGCTGTCGTTCTTTATGGTCATCTGCGTATTGCCCGAACTGCTCGTGCTGTTTGATAAGATTATTCAAAAAACCACATTGAAGTCAAAAGAGAAAAAGACATTAGGAGAACCACAGTTATGAAAAAAGTCCTTTCGGCCATTTTAGCCTTGTCCCTGCTTGCCGTAATTATGATCCCTGCCCTGTTTGCGGAGAGTGCACCGACAAATTCAACTACTTCAACCGTTTCACCTGCAATAACAACCGTGAGTGCAGCAGCGGAAAAAGAAGAGGTTGTGTACGGAATTCTGAACACAGACGGAACTGTCAATAACATCTATGTGGTCAACATTTTTGACAACGGCAAATTCACCGACTACGGCAATTACACCGAGATCAAAAATCTGACCGATGCAAACAAGCTCACCCAAAGCGGCGACAACATTACCGGGCAATCGGAAGCAAAGCGTTTTTCTTATCAGGGAACGCTCGCGTCTAAAGACCTGCCGTGGACAATTTCTGTCAAGTATATTTTAAACGGCACGGAGATTGCGGCATCCGAGCTTGCAGGTAAAGCGGGCGCATTGGAAATCAAGCTCTCCGTCACGAAAAACACCGCTTATACCGGAAGCTTTTTCGAGAATTATGCGTTGCAAATCGCCGTGACGCTGGACGAAGCACTCTGCGCGAATATCAAAGCCAACGGCGCGACAGCCGCAGAAGCCGCAGGCAGCCGTCAACTGTCTTACATCGTAATGCCGGGAAAAAACGCCGACATCTCGATCACCGCAGATGTGATCAACTTTGAAATGGACCCGATCACGCTCAACGGCATTAAGATGGTCTTCGACCTCGACATCGACGCAAGCGCATATACCGACCAATTTTCTGAATTATCCGACGCCGCAAAATCGCTGGACGACGGCGCGGGAAAACTCTCGGACGGCACCGCGAAGCTCGCGGACGGCATGAGCAGTTACACCGAGGGACTGAAGGCCTATAAAGACGGGCTTTCGGCGCTGGTGAAAGGAGCCGGTGACTTGAAGACCGGTGCAACTTCGCTCAGTGACGGGCTTTCACAGCTGACCGGGCAGAACTCGTCGTTGGTCATGGGTGCAATGGCGATTCAACAGGCCACATTTGACACGGTGAACAAACAGCTCACGGGCATGGGAATTCCTACGCTCACACCCGAAAATTATTCTGCGGTGCTCTCCGCCATTCCGACAATGGCAGCCGTCAAGGCACAGCTTGATAATACGATTCAATTCACGCAAGGAATCGTGCAATACACCGACGGTGTTAATCAGCTCTCTTCGGGCGCAAAGGAACTCTCGGGCGGTACTGCGGGACTTTATGACGGGCTTGTCAAGATCAATGCATCCGCACAGCAGCTGTATGACGCGGCGGTCGAGTTGAACAATGCGGTTAAAGGGTTAAGAAACGGACTTGCGGATTACAAAAATGGTACCAAAGCGTTCAGAGACGGTACCGCCGATATGGACAAAGAGGCCATTGCTAAGATTGACGAGATGTTATCCGAGCTTACAGGCGGCGATACCGCGATCAAGTCGTTTGTCTCGGAGAAAAACACCTCTGTCACCGCCGTTCAATTTGTGTTGAAAACGGCAGCGATTGAATTTGAAAAACCGGAGGAATCCGAACCCGTTCAAACCGTTAACGAGACCTTTTGGGATCGGATTTTGAACCTGTTCGGGATTAAAAAGTAATGAGCTATCCCCCTATAACACATCAAAAGGAACCTTAAAATTGAAAGGTTCCTTTTTCTTTTAATTATTGTGATAAACCGCATTTTTTAATTTGATTCAGGAATTCATGTAATGGTGTTTTCCGATATTTTCACTTTTTTATAATATATACAGCCGAAAAACAACATCGTAAGCAATAACGCAATCCCGCTGATCATTTTTATCGGTGACAGCTTTCTCTCCACCGTGTACCCCGTTTGCACAATTGTTATGTCTTGCGCGTGGATATCGATATCGCCGCCATGCTCCGTGCATGAACGGTGAAAAACACCGACGACCTGCACGGTATCGCCGATATTCTTGTAGTCGCCGAAATAGGTGATCTTTTGGGCTTCCTCAAGCGGCAGCCAAAGGCCGATTGCATTTGTACCGTCGTTGACATTGACCCATGCGTACTCTCCCCTCTCCATCACCTCTCCCAGCGCTTCGCCGGTTATGGTAACCTCCGTGCCGCCATATGCCATTGTATTATCAATGAGGTCGTTAATGCTCACCTGCTTGGCAACAAGAGCGTTAGGGGCTGCCATCGTGGAAATCAACAACAGGACTATCAGCGTGTGAAGACCTTTGAGCATACTCTCTTAATTCCTCCGATCAGGTATCCAATAAGGGCGAAAACAGATAAAAATTCCAACCTGCCCAAGTACATTGCGATAATATAGTAAACCTTAAGCAGTGCGGGCATAGATGCTGAGGTCACACCGATGGACAGACCGACATTGCCGGTTACCGATGCGGATTCAAAAGCCGCTTCCGACATGGGGTAGCCATACCAAGTTGCGATCGCCGTTCCGAGGGCAAAAACAACCATGTAGCAAATAATAATGATTGCCGAGGACTTTATCATGGCGTTATCTAAAATAATATCTTTTATATAATGAAATTTATGTACCTTCATATTTCGCTCTGAAGTTAAAAGTTTTTTTACTTCCATGATAATGCCCTTAAATACTATGCCGACTCGCAGACCCTTAAACCCACCGGCGGTTGAGCAGGCAGAACCACCGATCAGCATGGCGGCAATCATGATAAAGATTCCGAAATCGCCCCATTCCGAAGCAAACTGACGTGCGTATACGGATCCGAAACCGGTGGTGGTATGCGCAGATAAAATGTTGTATACAACCCGTCGGAACATCGCAATTGCGTCCGTATAGATTCCCGTTTTGGAAAGCGCTGCAACGGCAAAAACGCAAGCCAGAAACGATGTGATGAAAAAGCTCTGCGTTTCGATGTTTTTAACCAGTTCCCTTTTCTTACCCTGCCAGATGGCATAATGCAGGCCAAAGTTGAAAGAACCCAGTATAAAAAATACGATTGTGATGACTTCGTAAGCCAAGCTGTGATAATACATAATATTTTGTGAATTCGGAGCAAATCCCCCTGTGCTCCAACTGGATTCAAACATAAACAGACCGTGAAAGAATGCCGATTGTGGGCTTAAACCGATTGCCATACCGGTGATCCAGAGCGCGGCAGTCCCGACCAGCAGATAAACCAAGCTGATTTTCCAAATGATCCGCGCTGTTCCCTTGACATTGGGGACAAGCCCGATATCTTTGGCCTCTCCCACGTAAAATTTGTACGCTCCGCCCGTATCTTTTAATAAAAAGCTCAGCGCAAGAACGACCATCCCCTGACCGCCGATAAATGTCAGCATATGCCGCCACATATTTAGGCCCACCGACAGGTGATCCAAGTCCTGCGTAAGCGCAAGACCGGTTGTGGTAAATCCGCTCATCACATCAAAGCATGCGTCAAGAACTGAATGGACATTTCCGCTGAGCAGATAAGGGATGGAACACAAAAACATCAATATAATCCAAGACAATGAAGCCACCACAAACCCGTGCTTCCATTCCACCTGCGGCTTATCTTCATGTGTATGCCTACCCGCCAAAACCATTAAAATCCCGGCGGTCATGGAGATTGAAAGGCCGATGATAAAATCAAATAAAGGATCCCATTCGCTGAGGCAAAGAGATGTGAGAATCGGAATAATCATCAGCGAAGAAACCCCAATAATGATATAGCCGGTATAATAAGAAATCATACCTATTGTATTAACTGTCCGTTTTTCTATTATC
>CAZTDA010000020.1:0-12598 GCA_964612155.1 uncultured Eubacteriales bacterium
ACTCCCGCATTAAAAGAACTTGAAAACGATATTTTGCAAGGCCGTGAAAAACTGACCGGCCTGGAATACGAATTGTTTTGCGCATTGCGGGAGCAAGTTGCATTATCGGGCGGCAGGATCAAGCAGACCGCGCGTTATGTGGCGATTTTAGATGTGTTTTTATCATTTGCCGAGACCGCGCGCAAAAACGATTTTTGCCGCCCCGAGGTCGACAACAGCGACGCGTTGATTGTGAAAAACGGCAGGCATCCGGTGGTTGAGCGGCTGGCGGCGGGCAGCGGATTCGTTCCGAACGATACGCTGATGGACAACGGCGAAAACAAAATTTTGGTGATGACCGGCCCGAATATGGCCGGAAAATCGACTTATATGCGGCAAAACGCATTGATTGTGGTTTTGGCGCAGATCGGTTCGTTCGTCCCGGCATCGAGTGCAAAAATCGGCGTCTGCGATGCGATTTTTACGCGTGTCGGCGCAAGTGACGATCTCTCCTCGGGGCAGTCGACATTTATGGTCGAGATGAGCGAGTTGGCGTATATTTTAAAAAATGCCTCGGCGAGATCTTTGATTATTTTGGACGAGATCGGGCGCGGGACCTCGACCTTTGACGGCATGAGCATTGCACGGGCGGTGGTCGAATATATCGCAGACGCGAAAAAGATCGGTGCAAAGACGATGTTCGCGACTCATTATCACGAGCTCTGCGAGATGGAAGCGCGGCTTAATTGCGTAAAAAATTATAATATCTTAGTCAAAAAGCGCGGTGATGAGATTACATTTTTGCGCAAGATCGCGCGCGGCGGCGCGGATGACAGCTACGGCATCGAAGTCAGCAAGCTGGCCGGGGTGCCCGAAGCGGTGGTCAAACGCGCCAAGGTGATTTTAGCCGAGCTCGAAAAGAACCGCGACGAGCGGGTCTGGGCCGACAAAAAGCAGCACGGCGGTATTTCCGACGGCGAGCAAGGAGCGTTTGCGGATATGCAGACGCAAAAACTTTTACAGGATTTGCGAAACCTCGATATCAACACCGTCAGTCCGCTCGAGGCGCTGACAATGCTCGACGAACTCTCGAAAAAGGCCAAGACGATTTAATCCGAAATGGCACGGCATATTGCCTACGATTCCCTTATTCCCCTCTGTGGAGGGGTGGCCCGCAGGCCGGGGTGGTTTTGTGCGCGGATCAAGGTTTTTCGCATACGCACGGCGTGTCGGGTCGTCACGCCCTACCAGACGGGTTGCCGATGGCCGTTTTGGAAACGAGAAACGCAAAACATGATTACAACCGAGAGGAGGTAAATACATGGCGGAAATAAAAGTCCTTGACAAAGCCGTGGCGGAACTGGTCGCGGCGGGCGAGGTCGTGGAGCGGCCCGCTTCGGTCATCAAAGAACTGCTTGAAAATTCGATCGACGCGGGCGCGGGGCAGATCACCGTCGAGATTCAAAACGGCGGGTTAACCTTTATGCGCGTGACCGACAACGGCTGCGGAATCCCCGAAAAGCAAGTTCCGACGGCCTTTTTACGCCATGCGACCTCCAAGATCAGTACCGCAGACGATCTGAACGCCATCGGTACGTTGGGTTTCCGAGGCGAAGCGTTGGCCTCGGTTGCGGCGGTAGCAAAAGTCGAGATGATTACCAAACCCGCCGAAAGCGAACTGGGCTGCCGTGCGGTGATGGCGGGCGGTGAGATGATTGAATGTTATTCGACCGGCTGTCCGAACGGGACGACCATTTTGGTGCGCGATTTATTTTATAACATCCCTGCACGACTCAAATTTATGAAAAAAGACGTCAGCGAAGGCAACGCCGTTACGGCGGTTGTACAACGGCTTGCGCTTTCACACCCGGAGGTCTCTGTGCGGTTTTTACGCGACGGGAAAGAGATTTTATTTACGCCGGGCAATAATAAGCTTTATTCGGCGATTTACGCGGTAATGGGCAAGGATTTCGCTGCCGATTTGACCCGCGTGGAATATCACATGAACAATGTCTCGGTGAGCGGATTTGTGACAAAGCCCTTTGCCGCGCAGGGCACTCGTAACAATCAAGTCTTTTTTATCAACGGACGGTATGTAAAAAGCAAGACCTGTCAGGCCGCGATGGAGCAGGCCTTTAAAAACACCATCCCGACGGGGCGTTTTCCGGCGGGTATTTTGAATATTGTCCTACCTGCCGAACTGGTTGATGTCAACATCCACCCGGCTAAAACCGAGGTGCGGTTTGTCAGCGAACAGCCTGTTTTTGACGCAATTTACTACGGCATCAAGAGCATTATGGGCGGGGATAATATCCCGAAGTTTACAGGAGAAGCGTTTTCGCGGGTCTCCGTGCAGCCGCCGAAAATGGAAAACATAAAAATAGAAGCTGCTCCTATCGTCACAGAAATGAACCATCCCGCACCGGTGATGGAAACGTCAAAAATCACATTCCCCGAAATCAAAGATAAAAGTTGGGAAGTAAAGCCGCTGCAGCGGGTGACAGAACCGGAACCGGTTATAACGCCGATACCGCCGACTTTGTCATCATCGTCGAATTTCCCGGCGGCGCAGATTCGTGAGCCGATTCGGGAACAATACCTCGAGACCGAGAGCCGCGAAGAAGCCGAGGGGCTGCGGTTGTTGGGTGAAGTATTTTCCTGCTATATCCTCGCCGAGAGCAAAGACGGCGAAAAATTGTTTTTGATTGATAAGCACGCCGCGCATGAGCGGATTTTGTTTGAGCAGTTAAAAGAGAACTTCGGCAACACCGACGGGCAGACGCTGTTGATCCCTCAGCCGGTTCAAATGAGCGCCGAGGAACAAAACGCGGCGCTCTCGAATATCGGGACGCTTCGAAACCTCGGGTTTGAAATCGAGGATTTCGGCGGCAGCATATTGCTTCGGCAGGTACCGTCCTACATCGGTGCGGCGGAAGGACCTGAGCTGCTGCGCGAACTTGCGGAACAGCTTGCCGCCGGGGGAAAGAACGCCGGAAGCTCAGACATGCTCGACGACCTTTTACACACGACGGCCTGTAAAGCCGCGGTCAAGGCCGGAAAAGAGAGCGCGTCCGAGGAACTGCTCGAGCTTGTAAAAACCGTTTTAACCGATCCGCGCATTCGGTATTGTCCGCACGGGCGGCCGGTTTTGGTCGTGATGACAAAGCGCGAATTTGACCGCCGATTCGGCAGGATTTGAGGCAATGATGAAGCAAAAATTGATCCGCAACTGCGGACTGATGACCGAAGGGCCGATTGCGAAGCAACTTTTAATATATGCAGTTCCGATTCTATTGAGCAGTTATTTGCAACAGCTGTATAATATCGTGGACTCGGTTGTAGCCGGTAAGTTTATCAGTTATGCCGCCCTTGCGGCGGTGGGCGCAAACGGCGTGATCGTCAGCTTGCTGGTGGGCTTTTTTTTGGGCTTCACAGCGGGCGGAAGCGTGATTATCTCTCAGGCCTACGGAGCGCAGGACACCAAGGGCGTTTTCGAAAGCGTCCATACCGCAATCGGCGTCTCGATTACTGCTGGGCTGTTGTTGACCGGGTTGGGACTGGCGTTTACACCGGCGTTACTGAAGTTGATCAACACGCCGCAAGAAGTCCGGGGGATGGCTTCACAATATTTAACCATCTACTTTTGCGGCACGGTACCGGTGATGCTTTATAACATGGGCTCCGCAATTTTGCGCGCGGTGGGCAACTCGACGCTGCCGTTGATCTTTTTGGGTGTCGCGGCCGGAACCAATACCGTGCTCGATTTGGTTTTTGTCATTTGGTTTCGAATGGGAATTGCCGGAACGGCTTGGGCGACCGTGATTTCACAAATCATTGCGGCGGGTCTGACAATTGCGGCGCTGATGCGCACCGACGAGGTTTATAAGCTCTACTTAAGCAAAATCCGAATTAAAAAAGAAATCTTGGTTAAGATTTTAAAACTCGGTGTCCCGGCAGGGTTTCAGACCTCGGTGATCTCGCTTTCGAATATTTTAATCCAGCGTGCCATCAACGGATTCGGCGCGGTGGTGATGGCGGGTGCTGCTGCTGCAGGCAAAGTGGACGGCCTTGTCGGTTCGACCATCGGAGCGTTCGGCCTTGCAACCACCGGATTCGTCGGTCAAAATTACGGCGCGGGGCGGATCGACCGCGTGAAAAAAGGCGCACGAATCGGGTTTTTGATGACCGTCGCCGCAAGCATCGTACTCGGCGGGATTTTATTACTGTTGCGCAACCAGACCGCCGCGCTGTTTAACGATGATCCGCTGGTCATCGCAAGCGCCGCACAGTTGATGATGTTTATCCTGCCGTTTTATTTTGTCTATTCGTTTGTCGAGATTTTCGCGGGGACGATGCGCGGCGCGGGTTCCACGTTTGTGCCGATGATTGTGACGTTAATTGGTATGTGCCTGCTACGGGCGGTTTGGGTCTCGGTGGTGCCGACATATTTTAACGACATCCGCGCGGTTTTTGTCATCTATCCCATCTCGTGGGTCTGGACGGGTATTCCGATGTGGTTGATTTATAAACGGGGGAAATGGAACAAGAAGGGTGCGGGGGTAATATCATGCGAAACGTCGTCGTCCTGACCGGGCCGACCGCGTCGGGCAAAACCTCGCTTGCAATATCGTTGGCGAGAGCATTCAATGGTGAAATCGTGGGCGCGGACTCGATGCAGATTTATCGCAGCATGGACATCGCCACTGCCAAGCCGACCCGGCAGGAGCGGGCACAGATTGCGCACCATCTGATCGATATCGCCGAACCCGGAGAGGATTTTTCGGTTTTTCGCTGGTATGAACAAGCCAAAAAAGCCATCAACGACATCCACAGACGCAACAAACTGCCGATCGTCGCGGGCGGAACAGGGCAGTATGTCTCCACGCTGCTGCACAACCTCACTTACAGCGCCGAAAAATCAGACCCCGCGCTGAGAACGCGTTTGGAAAAAGAGTTTGATAAAGCGGGCGGAATTTTAATGCTGGAACGCTTACGAAAAACCGACCCCGAAGCCGCTGTAAAACTGCACGAAAACGACCGTACCCGCATCTTGCGCGGGTTGGAACTGGCCGAGAGCGGGCTGACCAAGAGCCGGCAAAACGAACTTTCACGAGGTGAAAGAATCTATAATATCTGCGCCATCCAGTTGAACTTTTTGTCGCGGGAAACACTATATGCCCGTATTGACGCACGGGTGGACGAGATGTTTGCGCAGGGGCTGGAAGTAGAAGCACAGAATATTCGACCGATGTTGGGGCCGACCTCGGCGCAGGCCATCGGATATAAAGAGCTGTTTACCTATTTTGATCAGCAACAGACGTTTGACGAGGCAAAAAGCCGCATCAAACAGGCAACGCGCAATTATGCCAAACGGCAATTGACCTGGATGCGTGCCGAAACCGGTTTAAACCGTGTTTTTGCCGACTCCGGGGTCAATTTGGAAGATCTTTCTACAAAAATCTTGCAATTGTGCGGCGGAATATGGTAAAATGGAATTACCGATAAAACCGTCGGTATATATTCATAAATTCACATAGAAAAGAGAGAGAAGAATGAATAAGACGTTGAATTTGCAAGATGTATTCCTGAATTGCGCCAGAAAAGAAAAAATCGGTGTGACAATCTTTTTAAAGAACGGCTTTCAATTTAAAGGTATCGTGAAGGGTTTTGATGCGTTCACGATCATCCTTGAGGCCGACGGAAAACAGAATCTCGTCTATAAACACGCCGTCTCGACCATCGTCCCGGCGCGTCCGATTTCGCTGCTCGACAACGAAGAAGAAGCCGAATAGGCCCTTGTCATCATGAAAAAACGTACCGTCATCACGGCCGCGGCAATTGCGATTGCGGCGGTTTTCGTGACGATGCTTCTGATTGTGCGGGCCGGTGATAAAAAATACACCACCTACACCGCTAACCTGTACGACGCCGAACAAACGGTGTCGGTGACGGGCGTTTTTGTGCGCAGTGAAATCCGCCTTGCCGCCAATAACGCAAACGGATCCGTGGTCTATGCGCTTCCCGACGGCGCTCGCGCCGCAAAAAATGAAGAGCTCGCGCGCATCTATTCTTCCGCAAAAAGCGTCGAAGCGGCTCAAAAAATCGCCTTACTGACCGACGAATTGGAAGATTTAAAATCCCTCGGTGCCAATGACGGCAGTGAAGCGGTCATGACACCCGCCACCGTTTTGGCGCGCACCAAAGAGGTGCTCGACAGCATTGACACCATCACTCAAAACGGCGGGGCGCGAGGCATTTATGATCAGCGGCGCTCTTTGACCCAGTGCTTAAACCGCTACGGCAGCTATTTTGAAAACATCGACTATAACGCACGCATGGCACAGCTTGAGTCCGAGATTTCGGCGCTTAAAAATACAATGGGAAGTTATTCCTCGCAATTTGCGTCCGATTCGGGGTATTTCTTTTATTACAGCGACGGACTGGAAGCGCTTGCCCCCGCGCAATTATCCGAACTGTCGAGCGTAAAAGTGGACGCCCTGCTCAAACAGTGCGAAAACGCGCAGCTCGCCGCACAGCCCAAGCTGGTGACCGATTACACCTGGTATTTTGTTTTTAATATGGCAACGCCCAAAGCAATTCAGATTTCCGGCAAAAACCTTTCGATCCGCTTTCCCGCGATTTCGGACGAGCCGGTGCAGACCACCATCGAGACCGCGCAAAAGGACGGAAGCACGACCGGAAACACCGCAATCAAGGTCTCATCACGCAATGGGATTTCGCAGCTCGGCGAATGCCGGGTCGAACAAGCCGAAGTGATCATCAGTTCCGTCAAGGGGCTGCGGGTTCCGGTCACGGCCATTCGCACCGTGACCAATGAGGACGGTACCGAACAAGCGGGTGTTTATGCGGTCGTCGGTCCGGAAATGGTGTTTCGAAAAATCAATGTACTGGTTTCGGACGGTGAATTCGCTGTTTGTGAGTACAAAAATATTGGAAATAGCGGCTGGATTCAACTATATGACGAAGTGATTGTGACGGGGAAGGACCTCGCCGACGGAAAGGCGTTATAAAATAATGGAATATAATAAAGTCGAGCGAGATCAATTTCATGAAAATTACGCACAAGTGCGTGAAAATATCGAAAAAGCGGCAGCGCTTGCGGGGCGCAAGTCCTCGGAGATTGAGCTCTGCGCCGTCACCAAGACCTTTGGACGCGAAGCGTATGATTTTGCGCGCGATGCCGGACTTAAAAACATCGGCGAAAACCGGGTACAGGAAGCCGAGAGCAAATACCGCAAAGGGCATCCCGGTGTCAATCTGCGTCTGATCGGCCATCTTCAAACCAACAAGGCCGCAAAAGTGGTCGGGTTGTTTGATACGGTGGACTCGGTGGATTCGCTCCGGCTTGCCGCACTGTTAAACGATTTGGCCAAGAAAAACAACCTCGTTTTGTCGGTGCTGGTCGAGGTCAATGTCGGCGATGACCCCAATAAAAGCGGAATTTCGATCACGGATACCGAACGTTTTTGCGAGAGCTTGCTGACAATGACTTCACTTCGGCTCGACGGCTTTATGACCATTCTGCCGCTTGGGTGCGATGAGTCGAAAAAACTGGAATATTTCACAAAAATATCCGAAAAATCCCTTGACATTTCGAATAAGTTATTTCATAATAAGAGTATGTTACTGTCCATGGGCATGTCGGGCGATTATATTGAGGCAATCAAATGCGGTTCCACGATGATTCGCATCGGCACGGCTTTATTCGGACAGAGACAGAGATAGAAGAATATAAAAATTATGGGGTTGACCGAAAGGTCGAAAAAGAGAGCGGAGGAATTGAATAATGAACGTTATCGGAAAGCTGAAGGCCGTCTTCGGTGTAGAGGACTATGACGAATACGAGCAAGAAGAAGAGGCCGTCGAGGAATTCGAACAGCCCGTTATGCAAAAACCCGAACGGCATGAGCGTGTTCAGACGGAAGACAGAAAAGTCGTCAACATCAACGCCAATTCGCAGTTAAAAGTCGTTTTGATCCGTCCGGAGTCCTACAGCCGCGATGCCAATCCGATCGCAGACCATCTCAAAAACAAACGCGCGGTCGTCATCAATTTTGAGCGCACCGTTGGCAACGAAGCCAGACGTCTGCTCGACTTTTTGTCCGGCGTCGCCTATGCCCAGGACGGCAGCGTCCAGCGCATCGCCGACAAGGCATTCCTGATCACACCGTACAATGTCGAGGTCGAGAGCGGCGATTTCCTGTACGAGATCGAAAACGGACTGAATTAAACTCGATATACATACCCACAAGATTGTGGACGATGAAATTTATGATTGTCGGAGAAAGCAAAATGAAAAAAACAATTGCAATTCTTTTGTTGATAATGGTATTGCTTCCGGGATGTGGCAAAACAGACTTTTCATCGTCAAGCAGGGATGATTCGCTCATCAACAGTGATAGCACTTCGGTACAATTCGAAAGTAGCGAGGAAAATGTAACAAACGAGTCGGATGGACAGAAATGGCCCGATGTAATACCGGACTATATTCCGGAACTTAAGGATATTGTAATCGAAGGTTATTATCCTCTAGTTAAAGATGCGTCAGAATACACGGTAAATTTCTCTGTGTATGCAGAAGATGAGAAGGTACTGTTAGATTATATTGCAGAGCTGACCGCTGCCGGATGTGTCCAAGAATATAAAACAGACAATAATTTCGGATTTGATTATTTCGGTAGTGCTGATCAATACGATGTTTTCTTGAACGTTGTATACGAAGGTGCGAGCAAAGTAGGAATAACGATTAAGAAGTAACAAAACATATCGTTTTTTATTTCGATAAACAATCAGACAAGGCGAGCTCGAAAGTGGGCTTGCCTTGCTTTGGTTTTATATCTTCTGGGGTGGTAAAACATTTATGAAAGAGTTTTTAAAGAATCTATTGGTTGTTTTCATCATCATAGCGGTTGTGGTAACACCGTTTTTCGTTTATATTGAGGTCAATAAAAATGAGCTTATCTTTGTTTATGAGTTATATGACGACATACAGTATCATGAATATGTTTATTACAGGTTAAAAGGTTCAGAGTACGTTCCTCCTTATGAAGGCGGCGAAGAACGGGGACCCGTGTATTTGATTAAAGCATCAAAAGTATATAAAAAGAACAGCTATACTGCATATGTATACACAGGTTATGAAGGTGAGGAAGAAGAAATATACTTGCATTTTGACGAGGGAATATATATTCGAGGCGATTATATAACTGAAGAAATCGCTGTAAATTTATTTTGGAGTAACCGATGAAAAACCAGGACAACACGCTGATCAAGGCGCGGTTTGATGACGCGGTAAAAAACGCCGCACCCGGCAAGCCGTGCTTTTTCGGCTTTTTGGACGAATTCCAACGGGAGTTTTTGCGCCCCGCTGCAGAAAAGCTGACTCGAATCGGCACGGTGCAGGTTGCGTTCTGGGGCGGATACGAGGAAGCGGAGCGGGTGATGGCGGGTGTTTTTGCCGAAGAACCCGATCTGACGCTGTTTCCGATTCAAGCGGTGCGCATCGATTATGATCAAAAATTCGGGGCGTTGTGCCACCGCGACTACCTCGGGGCGATCACCGCTTTGGGCATTGCGCGGGAGCGCATCGGCGATATTTTGACTGAAGAAAACGGTGCGACCGTGTTTTGCCCGGAGGTACTTGCGCAACTATTGAAAAATGAATTGAAAACCGTGGGTAAATGCGGGGTCAGGGTTGATTTTACGGGGGAAAAGTGTTATAATTTCTCCCATAATCGGGAAAGGCGCGAAATTATCGTCGCGTCGGCTCGGCTGGACGCGGTTTTGGCGGCGCTGCTGCATCTTTCCCGCGAATCGGCGGCAGAATTGATCATCGAGGGAAAGGTCAAAGTCAACGGAGCAGAGCAAACCGATAAAAGCGCTGTTTTACAGGAGGATACCGTTTTTTCGGTTTTGGGAAAGGGAAAATTCCGATTCATCGCTTCAACGGTCGGCGGCAGAAAAAACAAATTGCATGCCGAGATTGAGATATACAATTAATCGAAAGGGGTGCCGAAAATGTTGGATGCAAGACAGATCAGAGATTTGGAATTCATCAAAAACGGTGTCAAGAGAAAGGCAAAAGCGGAGGCACAGCAATTTCTCGAGCGCACGGCTGTAACGGTTGAAACACTGCAGAACGAAAATGCGTCTGTTCGTGCTGAAAACATTGAGCTGACCGAAAACAACACCCGTTTAAAAGAGCTGAATGACAAGCTCGAAAACGAGAAAGAAATGCTGCTTCAAAAATTCTCGAGCATAGAGGCGTTCTCGGGTCAGGATCCCGAGTCGATTGAAATGCTGCTCACCCGCGAGAGCGATATTAAGTCCATTCGCAACGCGAACAATGAGTTGACCGAGAGCAATTCCCGCATGAAAACCACCATTGAGCGGCTTGAAGATGAAAAAGCACAGTTGTTGCAAAAGCTGGCCGAATCCGGCTCCGCTCATGAAAACGATAACGAACCTTTGCTCGCCGCAAATGCCGAACTGATCGAAAGCAACACCAGAATGAGAGATAAAATCGAGCGGCTTGAAGATGAAAAAGCGGAGCTGCTGCAAAAGATGTCGGACACCGGAACGAATATCTCCGGTGAAGATGAAAGCGCGTCCCTGCGCGCTGCAAATGACGAGCTGACCGAGAGCAATGCCCGCATGAAACAGGCGATGGAACAACTCGAGAGCGAAAAAGCGCTGCTGGTGCAAAAGGTGGCAAACCTTGAATTGATTTCCGCCGAAGGGAATGATAACGCCGCGCAACTCAACACCGAGCTGACCGAGAGCAACGCCCAATTGAAACAGGCGATGGAACAACTCGAGAGCGAAAAAGCGCTTCTGTTGCAAAAGGTGGCAAACCTGGAGTCGGTTTCCGCCGAAGGGAATGATAACGCCGCGCATCTCAACAACGAGTTGACCGAGAGCAACGCCCAAATGAAACAGACGATAGAGCAGCTTGAAGAAGAAAAAGCGCAGTTGCTGCAAAAACTGTCTGAAACCGAGACATTGGCCGTGCAGGCGGAAGAAAACAATTCTCTGCGCGCCGCGAACGCCGGATTGGTTCAAAGCACCACTCGGATGGAAGAAATCATCGACCGGCTTGAAGAGGAAAAAGCACAGCTGCTACAACAGCTTGAAGATGCAAATACAAATACAGATGAAAATTCCTCCCAAGAGGACGAGACAGCTTCTCTGCGTACCGCGAATATCGAACTGAACGAGAGCAATACCCGTATGAAAGATGCGATAGAGCGGCTTGAAGACGAAAAAGCGCAATTGTTGCAAAAGCTCGCAGACACAGAAACGGATGCCACTCAAGAAAACGAAATGACCTATCTGCATGCGGCAAATATCGAACTGACCGAAAGTAATGCGCATTTGAACGAAAAACTGATGCAACTTGAAGAAGAGAAAACACAATTGCTGCAAAAACTCACCGTTGCGCAGTTCCAGCCGACGATCAGACCGGGTTCAGCCGAGGCGGAAAACATCATCAAAGCCGCGCAGGAAAAAGCCAAACTGATTACAGAGCGGGCTGAGCGTGATTATTTATTAAAGATGACACGCGCTAACGCGGCCATTATACAAAAGACCATCGCCTTTGAGCAGGAATTCGGGGATAATCTGCGCAAGCTCAAGATTGCCGACGGGGAAGTGCGCCAGTTGAAAGCACAGCTGAGCGTTTTGGTAGAACAAATGCCGAACGGGCTGGGGGAGAACACCGAAATTCTCTTGGATCGTTTAAAAAATCATGAATGATAGGAAATAAAACCAATGCCGACCGATTACAACACCACTCTTAATCTGACCAAGACCGATTTTCCGATGCGCGCGGGGCTGCCGCAGCGCGAGCCGGAAATGCTCAAACAATGGGAAGAAAGCAAAATATACGAGCAGTTAATGACGAAAAACGGGGGCAAGCCGCAGTTTATTCTGCACGACGGGCCTCCGTTCTCCAACGGCCCGATTCACATCGGCCACGCGTTGAATAAGCTGTTAAAAGATTTTATCGTCAAATACAAGGCCATGCAGGGTTATTATACGCCCTATGTCCCGGGCTGGGACAACCACGGCATGCCCATCGAGAGTGCGATCATCAAGCAAAACAAGCTCGACCGCAAAAAGATGTCGGTCGCGGAATTTCGCAGCGCTTGCCACAAGTTTGCGGCGGATTTCGTTGAGATTCAAAAGGAGGGCTTTCAGCGTATCGGTGTCTGGGGCGACTGGGAACACCCCTATCTGACGATGGCGCCGGAATTCGAAGCCGAAGAGGTCAAGGTGTTCGGCGAGATGTACGCAAAAGGGTACATCTACAAGGGCCTGAAACCCGTCTACTGGTGCCCGCACGACGAGACCGCGCTTGCCGAAGCCGAAATCGAATACGCCGACGATCACTGCGAGACCATCTATGTCAAGTTCCCGCTGGTCGACGATAAAAGCAAGCTGAAAGCGCTCGGCGCAACTGAAAAGACCTACTTTATGATTTGGACGACAACCGCGTGGACGCTTCCCGCCAACGTTGCCATCTGCGTCGGGCCGGAGTTTGAATATGCGCTCGTCAAGTGCGGCGATGAATGTTATGTAATCGCCAAAGAACTCGTTG
>CAZTDA010000021.1:0-11818 GCA_964612155.1 uncultured Eubacteriales bacterium
AACTGTGAACTGCTCACTTAGCTTGTTCTTGTCCATATCGTGCCGCTGCGACCGCAGCGTAGTCGCCGACCGATTCGCCGAGACCCGCGTAAACGATGCGGCAGACCTCCCACGAAAACGGGATGGCCTCGCGCGCGACAACCCGCTCGACGATCGGGGCAAAACGCTTTTCGCGCCCGTAGATTGAGCCGATGATGACGACTTCGGGATTGATGATGTCGATGATATTCGAGATGCCGAGCCCCAGTTTTTCGCCGCACTCTTCGATGACCGAGAGGGCGAACGCATCCCCCGCGTCGGCGGCTTCGCTGATGGACTTGGCGGTGATTTTGGTGTCTTTCAGAATGGTGGACTTTCCGGCTTTCAGCCAGTTCGGCATGCGTTCTTCGGCAAGACGCGCCATACCGCCGCCCGAGCAATAGCCCTCGAACGAGCCGCGCTTATTAAAGCCGATCGGGCCGTCTTCGGCGACGCGCATATGTCCGACTTCGGCGCCCATGTCGCTGGTGCCGCAATAGAGTTTTCCGTCGAGGATCAACCCGCCGCCCATCCCGGTGCCAAAGGTTAAAAACACCACGTTTTGAAGGCCTTTTCCCGCACCCCAGAGCCATTCGGCAAGCGCGCAGGCGTTGGCATCGTTTTGCAGATAAGCCGGAGCACCGACTGCTTCCCGCAAAGGGGTGACGATGTCAATGTTGATCCAGCCGGGCAAATTGGGCGGACACAGCAGCAGGCCTTTTTTGCTGTTTAAAGGCCCGCCGCAGCTGATGCCGACGGCGTCGATGGCCTGTCCCTCGGCCAGTTCTTTGGCGTTGGCGACCAACAGGGCGATGGTCGCTTCGGGGGTCGGCGGGGTGGGGAATTTATTTTTTTTTAGCATTTTCGGCGGATTTTCGGAGCAATCGTCATACCATAAAGAAACCGCGCATTTGGTGCCGCCGATGTCGACGGAGATGTATTGTTTCATATGATTTTCATCCCTTTATTGTGCTTATTAAATTTTTATACTTCATCAGCTCGAGATCCTTCAACATAAGTATAACAACTTCGAACGGACTGCGGCCCGTAGGGCGGGATCATGAGGGCGTTCCCTCAGGTCATCCCGCCCTACAGGAGAACGGGAGGTGATTTCGAATCTCCATTCAAGGAGTTGTATAAATCAGTTCAAGGTCGCCGGTCAGGATCAGCTTTTCGGTGCCCACCGGAATAAATGCGCCATCGCCTTTTTTGACGGCTTGTCCGTTCAAGGTTCCGGTTCCGCCTAAAATCGTAACCAATCCCCAGATCTTTTTGCACTTGATTTCGCCGTAACCCAGATAATGCGTCGAGGTAAAGTAATCACAGCGGGCAAGCACCGTGCGTTCAAGCGTACCGATTTTACGGGTTTTGCCGCGCGGTTTTCCGCTCGGTCTCGACGGGGAGAGATCAGACGCCTCCGCGGCTTTTTGGATGTGCAGTTCGCGCGGTTTGCCATCGGGTCCGGGGCGGTTATAGTCAAATATCCGATAGGTGAAATTGCTCGACTGCTGGATTTCGCAGATCAGCAACCCCGCGCCGATGGCGTGCACCGTGCCTGCGGGGATGAAGTAAACATCCCCTTTTTTACACTCGATCTTATTAAGCAAATCACAGACGGTACCGTTTGCGATGCTGTCGGAAAATTCCTCGGGTGTGACATGGTTTTTAAAGCCATAATAGAGAAATGCACCGGGCGCGGCGTCCATGACATACCACATCTCGGTCTTGCCTCGCCCGTTTTCGTGCGCGGCGGCGTATTTGTCGTCGGGGTGCACTTGAATCGAGAGGTCACGAGCGGCGTCGATGAATTTGACCAGCAGCGGAAAGTCGCTGCCGCACCCACTGCACAGTTCCGGGTGCTCGTTTAAAATGTCCCCGAGCGGTTTGCCGTCGAATTCTCCGCCGTTTGCGGTTGACTGTCCCGCCGGATGCGCGGAGACCACCCAGGCCTCGGCGATGCGGGTGAGATTTTGATCGTATTTGAATTCGGTGACGAGGCGGTTTCCGCCCCAGATGATGTCTTTTAATGCGGGTTTGAGCAAAATGATGTCCAAGATAAGCACCTCCGTTGGTAATCGGGTATATTCTACCACATTGCTATCAGAAATACAAAGGTTGAATTTCCGTTATTTGAGAGGTATAATGTGCGTGTGTCGATTTATATACAGCGCTGTCGAAAACAACAACAAGAGGCGGGACATATTCCGACAGATTCGACGGCAAAACGGCACGGGAGGGAACAAGTTATCATGGGAACGATTAAAAGAACCACCGGCGGGAGTTCCGGGCGAGCGGGAAAGAGAAGAAAAAGCAAACGAGGCAACGGAAATATTTTGCTGGTTTTATTGGCCTTGCTGTTGATCATCGGGGCGGGCACGACTTTGTGGGTTGTGCTGAACAACCGTCAGACACTGGACGGCGCTAAAATCAGTGAAGTAACATACGCCACCGAGCAGGATATCACTGCGGTAAACACCGAGGAAAAGCAGCGTTATTATTCGATCGAAACCCATAAGCCCGAGGTGGCGGTACAAGCGCTGGCCGGGGTTTATGACGCAAATATTCAAGAATTTCGGACGCAGCTGCAAGGCCTTTTGGATGAAAAGACCCTGAACCGAAAAGACAAAGCAAAGCTGACCATCGGCTTCAGCGCCGAGGCCTTTGAACAATACACGACGTATACCATACATACCGAACAATATATTTCCGAGGGAAATAAGGCAAATAAAACCACCGACTACCGGGCGATTTTTGACAGCGCAAAGCAGATTTCCGCAGAAGAGCTTTTTAAGAGCGGGGTCAATTATGCGGCAAAACTGTCCGATTTGGCCGATGCGGACGTTTCCGATTTGAACGGCAAACTGGCTTTGACCAACGAAGGGCTTGCGGTGTACGCCGACAAAACCGCCGTGATCGACTATACCAAGCTATATAAGCTGATGGCAATCACGCTGCCTGAGCGGTATAAACCCGTCGAACCCACGCCGATTGACCCCCGGGTTGAAAAAGTGGTTGCGCTGACCTTTGACGACGGGCCGTACGGCCCGGTGACCAATAAACTGCTGGATTTGTTGGACAAATACAACGCCAAAGCGACGTTTTATTTAGTCGGTTATAAAGTGGACGACTATCCCGAGGTGGTTCGTGATATTGCGGCACGGGGACATTGCATCGGGATTCACTCAACCGATCATAAATTACTGACGAAAATGACGGACGAACAGATTACGGCTGATATTTTCGGCATGCGGGATAAAATTGAACAGGCCAGTGGCGTTCGCCCGAACACCATACGGCCCGTCGGCGGCGCTGTCAATCCGCGCATTGCCAAGTTGCTGAACATGCCGGTCATCCTCTGGGATTGCGACCCCAACGACTGGAAGTTCCGCGATGCAGACAAGATATCCGGATTTGTGCTCAACAATGTCAAAAGCGGCGATATCGTACTCTCTCACGATTTGTACGAGACCACCTATACGGCCTACGAAAAGATCATTCCGGAGTTAGCCGCACAAGGGTATCGGTTTGTGACGGTGGAGGACCTGATCGGCTATACAGACGGTGCATATGCGGGGCAAATTATTCGCTACCGTGCTTTGGCCGGGCAGCTGCGCGACGCCGGCGTGTTTGAACAATAAATGATATAAAATTTAAAACGCTTAAACAAGAGCCGCAGATTGAATTGTTTCAAACTGCGGCTTTGCGTCATGTTTGCAAAACGCCGCCGGATCTTTTATAATGGAGATGGAAAAGCTTACATAAATTTTAAGGAGGAACATCCATGTATTGCCCGAAATGCGAATTACAGATTGACGACGGTGCAAAATTCTGCGGAAAATGCGGCGCACAGCTCTCTGCGCCGGTTGTTCCCGCCGCTCCGGCACAGCCGCAACCAACTTATTCCCCCCAATATACACATACCGCACAATATACACGGCCCGTACCTGTTCAGCCAGTGGTTGTACAGCCGATGCAGGCACAGAGCGCCGGGTTTGTGGGTTGGTCGGAAAATTACAGGCATCCGCTGATTCTGAAAAAAGCGGAGTCACAAAAAAAGGGTGCGGTGATCTTTACCATCGTATTGATGGCAGTGTTTTTAATCGGGTTCACCGTCGCGGGATTTACGGTCGAAAAGATGTCACCTATCGAGGGCATTGTGATTGGAGCCGGGCTGGCGCTGATGATGCTGATCATTTTGCTGGTGCGCATGGCCAAAATGAAAAAGCCCATCTGGGAGGGTACCGTCATCGATAAAAGGGCGGAACGCGGAGTTGACACCGATAGTGACGGCAACACTTCACATTATACGCGGTATATTGTCTTTATGGCCGGAACCGACGGAAGTAAACGGAAGCTGAGCGTCAACGACAACCGGACTTGGTATGACTATCTGCAAATCGGCGAGCGGGTGCGCTTTCATCCGAATTTAGGCACTTATGAAAAATACGATAAATCCCGCGATAGCTATCTATTATGCAATGTCTGCGGCAAGCGGTGCGACATTACCGAGGATGCCTGTCGGTTTTGCAAAAGTCCGCTGTTTAAGGGGTCAAGCACGGGTTTTTAGTTGGATTTTTGACATAACTTATGCAAAAACACCTGTCGGCAGGGGCAATTTGTTTAAAGTGCAATAGGACTGCGCTTTGGCTTGATTGCATTTCGGCGTTTTTTTCATTGAAAAAAACCGGTTTGCCCTTGAAAAATTCGTATTTTTGGTATAATATAGTTAAGGAATGTCGGAACGTCCGGCATTGGTTAAAAATATTTGGAGGTTTTACTGATGGTAAGAGTAGCTATTAACGGTTTCGGAAGAATCGGCCGCCTCGCGTTCAGACAGATGTTTGGCGCCGCGGGATATGAAGTTGTCGCAATCAACGACCTCACCAGCCCCAAAGTGCTGGCACATCTTTTGAAATACGATACCTGCCAGGGCAGATACGCCCTCGGCGACAAGGTCACCGCAGGTGACGATTCCATCACAGTCGACGGCAAGACCATTAAGATCTATGCCGAAAAAGACGCTGCGAATCTGCCGTGGGGCACACTGGATGTCGATGTCGTGCTCGAGTGCACCGGTTTTTATACGTCCAAGGATAAGGCCTCTGCCCACATCAAGGCAGGCGCCAAAAAGGTCGTTATCTCCGCTCCGGCCGGCAACGACCTGCCCACCATCGTCTACAGCGTCAACGAAAAAACCCTGACCAAGGACGACACCATCATCTCGGCGGCTTCGTGCACCACCAACTGCCTGGCTCCGATGGCTTACACACTCAATAAATATGCGCCCATCCTGAGCGGCATCATGACCACTGTTCACGCCTACACCGGTGACCAGATGGTCCTCGACGGCCCGCACCGCGGCGGCGATCTGCGCCGTTCCCGCGCAGCAGCCGAAAACATCGTTCCGAACTCTACGGGCGCTGCTAAAGCAATCGGCTTGGTTATCCCCGAACTGAACGGCAAACTGATCGGCTCGGCACAGCGTGTTCCGGTTCCGACCGGCTCCACCACCATCCTCGTCGCCGTCGTCAAGGGCAGCAATGTCACCAAAGACGGCATCAATGCCGCGATGAAAGCCGCTTCGTCCGCATCCTTCGGCTACACCGAAGATGAGCTCGTCTCCTCCGACGTCATCGGCATCACCTACGGTTCGCTGTTCGACGCCACCCAGACCATGGTCACCAAGATCGACGACGACACTTATCAGGTGCAGGTCGTTTCCTGGTATGACAACGAAAACTCCTACACCAGCCAGATGGTCAGAACCATCAAGTATTTCTCGGAACTCAAGTAAAAATTAATCAAGTAATATAAACCGGGCGGGATTGAAAAATCCCGCCCGGTTTGGTTTATTTCTGATGTAGGGGCGCGCATTGCGCGTCCGTGGGTTTCAGACGACCAATGGTCGCCCCTACGGCAAAACCGTTATGATTCTACCCTTTTCTCTTTGTACATAATCTCTGAATCAATTTTACCAACTCCACCAACGGGATGATGGCGAAGGCGAGGCCGAGGGCTATGGCGTATTCGGTGAGGGTGATGGTGGTAAAACCGAAGGTCTCGGCGAGGAAGGGGATATAGATGACTGCGGTGGTTAGCAGCAATGCGCCTATGGCAGCTCCCCAGAGCCAGATATTTTGGTGCTTGACGGTGAAAATCGAGCCCCGGCGCGACCGCATATTAAAGGAATGGAAAATCTCAGCCATCGACATCGTTAAAAATGCCATGGTCATGCCGTCGGGGCTATTGGCGATCTCCCAAACACCCGATTCGATAAAGTGTCCGATGAAATAGGCGGCGAGCAGCAGACCCGCCACGAGCGCGCCTTGATAGAGGGTATCCAACCCGACGCCGCCCGAGAAAATACCCGCTTTGGCATCCCGCGGTTTTTGCCGCATGGTGTCGGCTTCGCCTTGCTCCATGCCGAGCGCAAGCGCGGGCAAGCTGTCGGTGATCAGATTGATCCAGAGAATGTGTATGGGTTTGAGCAAGGTGAACCCGAGCATGGTTGCGATAAAAATGCCGAGCACTTCGCTGAGGTTGGACGAGAGCAAAAACTGGATGGCTCTGCGGATATTGGCATAGATTCTGCGCCCTTCCTCCACGGCGGCGACGATGGTGGCGAAATTGTCGTCGGCAAGAATCATATCGGCGACATTTTTAGTGACGTCGGTACCCGTGATGCCCATGCCGATGCCGATGTCGGCGGATTTGATGCTGGGTGCGTCGTTGACGCCGTCGCCGGTCATGGCGGTGATCTTACCTCTGCGCTTCCAGGCGTTGACGATGCGCACTTTGTGCTCGGGCTGAACACGGGCATAGACGCGGTAGTGGTCGATTTTTTGTTCCAGTTCTTCGTCAGAAAGCGCGTCGAGCGCCTGACCTAAAATGGCTTGTGACGCGTCATGCAGAATGCCGAGGTCTTTGGCAATGGCAACGGCGGTGTCGATGTGGTCGCCCGTGATCATCACCACTTTGACACCGGCATCGCGGCACTTTTCGACGGCGGCTTTTACCTCGGGGCGGATGGGGTCGATCATGCCGCACAGTCCGAGGAAAATTAAATCAGTTTCCAATGCCTCCGGAGAAAAATCTTCGGGCTTTTTGGGCAGTTCCTTATATGCTCCGGCGAGTACGCGCAAAGCGTTGTCCGCCATAACTTTGTTGATGCGGCGTAATTCTTCCCGATCGGCATCGGTGAGAGCGACGACACCGGACTTCGTCAAAATATGTGTACAATGCTTAATGATCTCGTCCGGTGCGCCTTTGGTATATTGAATAAATCCGTTTGGTGCGGTATGCACCGTGGTCATCATTTTGCGCATCGAATCAAACGGCGCTTCGCCCACGCGCGGCGCGGTCTTTTTGAGTTCGTTTTTATTCAGCGAGAGGGTATGGGCATAATTGACGAGCGCGCACTCGGTCGGTTCGCCGACGGCGGTATCGGCCTGTTCGTCGAACTCCGCGTCGGTACAGAGGCACATGGCGGTCGCAAGTTTGGCGGTATCCACGCTCTCGGATTTGACAACCGTCATCTTATTTTGTGTCAGAGTTCCGGTCTTGTCGGAACAGATGACCTGTGTGCAGCCGAGGGTCTCCACGGCGGTCAAGCGGCGGATGACGGCGTTTTGCTTGGCCATTTTGGTCACGCCGATCGAGAGCACGATGGTGACCACGGCGGCAAGACCTTCCGGAATGGCGGCGACCGCCAAACTGATGGCAAGCATAAAGGTACTGACCACCGCTTCGGTGGTGAACCCGCCCGCTTTGAAGATTCCGGCGGCAAAAATCACCACGCATATGCCGAGCACCAGCCAGGTCAGGGTTTTAGAAAGCCCCGCAAGTTTCACTTGAAGCGGGGTCGCTTCGTCTTTGGCTTTGGTCAGCGCGTCGGCGATTTTACCCATCTCGGTTTTCATGCCGGTATCGCAGACGACGGCAACGCCGCGCCCGTAGACCACAGTACTGCCCATATAGACCATATTCCGGCGGTCGCCGAGAGACACTTCGCGCTCGGCAGAGAGCGCTTCCGAAATTTTTTCGGCGGGCACGGATTCACCGGTCAGCGCGGCTTCTTCCACCTTCATTGAAGCGCATTCGAGAATGCGGGCGTCGGCAGGTACCGAATCACCGGCCTCAAGGTGGATGATGTCACCGGGGACAAGTTCCTCGCTTTTAATAAAGGTTAATTTATTGTCGCGCAGTACTTTGGAGGTGGCTGCGGTCATGGTCTTGAGCGCCTCAATGGCTTGTTCGGCTTTGCTTTCCTGCACCACACCGAGCACTGAATTCAAGATGACAACAAATAAAATGATGAACACATCGGCAAGTGACTCGCCCTCATAGACCGCCGTAAATCCCGACAAACCTGCCGCGATCAACAAGACGATGATCATCGGGTTGGCGAGTTGTTTGAAAAAGCGGACAATGATTCCGGTCTTTTTTGGTTCGGCGAGCTTATTTTTGCCGTGCGAAAGCTGCCGCTTTTCAACCTCGAACGATGTGAGGCCGGAAGGCGTGGATTCAAGCGACTCTAAAACGCTCTTTTGTTCCTGCTGATAGTAAGCCATTAAAAACTCTCCTCTGTTTCAGTGAAACATGTCTTGGTAAAACAAAAGACCCAAATACAAATGCGCCGTTGTAAGGTACGGTCAACAAATGTACATGAGTCTCGTTTATCGGTAATCAATTGATCCCTTTGATATGCCAGACCGAAAACGGCCATGCGTGTTGACATATCACACTTGCGTGCAAACTACTCCCTCAAGAGTCCTGTGTCAAAATCGGGTACGAAAAGAACCCGTGCGCATAATCATACTATATAAAACTTGCGTTGTCAATATTTTCACATTAGTTTTTAACCTTGCGGCAGCGTATAAGACCAGGATTCACCGTCCCAGGTGCAGGGGATTTCGGCACTTTGGGTTTCATCAGGGCTTTGAACCGAAACGGAGAGCATAAGTTTATTGTCGGCAACTTCCGTATCGATGACGGTAAGCAAATATGCGTTGAGCTTGCCGTCAGCACCCATTAAGCCCTCGGCGGTGAGCTGTGCCGGATCGGCGATGCGTGCATTTGCACCGTATATCATTGCCGCGCGATAAATAAAAGCGCTTTTTTCGGAGACCGAGAGGTTGTTTACTTTTGATAAGTCAATGCCGACTATAAGATCGGTCATATACGGTCTGTTTTCGCAGGCGTTTCCGAGCGCTGAGAGATACAGCCCTACCAAATCGCCCTCGTTGCTGATAATTTGAACGGATTTTGCGTCGATGATCTGGGCGGGATAACTCTCGGCTATGGAACCGCCGAAACCGATTTCAACCACCAATCCGGGGATCAATTCGCCGCTTGCAACTTGTTTACCCTCGGCATCGAAAACTTTTAACTCATTAACTCCATTGAGCTGATAAAGCCCGCCGGCGGTTTCGTATTCACCCGTTCCGGCAAGGGTGACAGAGGTTACGGTATTATTGGCGCCGATGACGGTGGAGATGATTTTGCCGGTAAATTTGGCGGTTGCTGCGGGGATTTTGGCGCGGCAGCCGAACATGCCCAGAAGCATGACCGCAGCGAATAAAACAGCGAAGATTTTTTTCATTGAGCAATGCCTCCGTGAATAAATAATACTTAATATATATTATATACGATTTGAATAAAAGTCAAGCGTTTCGTACTGCCGTGTTAACACATTGTGCACGATGTCTATAGGATGTGCGGCAGGATGAATTTGTTACCGAGCGGCGATATAATAAAGGCATCACAGTGATGTTAAAATATTCCTATTTACATTTCATATATATCAATGTAATATATATTAAAATGATATATGGAGGTCAATCATGGTCACTTCGGGAAATACGTTTTATATTATCTTGGGAATGCTCAACTTTGAGCCCAAATCGGGTTATGGCATTAAAAAGAGCATCGAGGACTCGACAGGAGAGTTTTGGAAGGTCAATTACGGACAGATTTATCCCATTTTAAAAATTATGCTTCAAGACGGTTATGCGGTTGTTACCGAAGAAGGAGCTTCGCTTGACATTAAAAAAGCGTTCAGACCGGGTAAAAAGGTCTACCGGATTACCCAAAAGGGGAAAGACGCTTTTTTGGAATGGTTAGCGCTGCCCATTAACTTTAACAACCCGCAGGGAAATGAATTGCTGGTCAAACTCTTTTTCGGGCGATTTATCCCGGTGGATATCAGCATTCAACGGATTAAAGAATATAAAAGTAAGTGTTTGACCTATCAATCCAGAATGAAGAAAATCCAAGCGGACATTGAGGATTTATACAGAATGAAGAAAATCCAAGCAGACATTGAAAATTTGATGCAGGATAATACACAGCGCGAATATTCGATGATGACCGTTCGAAACGGTCTGATGGCTATTGAGGCAAAAATCGCCTGGTGCGACGAATGCATCGAACGGTTGTCGAAGCGTATGAATCGAACCGATAAGATAGGAGGGTGAGCAGTGTTTAAACGGATTTGTGCTTTGTTTACAGCATTGCTGTTTGCGCTGTTGTGCGGGTGTCAATCAGAGATTTTGACATCATCGGAAAATCCGGCAGAACAAGCGGGTGAAAAACTCGCTTTGGTCAATTGCCGTGTGATTGACTGCACCGGTGCACAGCCGACGGAGGGAATGACAATCTTTATCAAGGACGGATTGATTGAAAAGATTGTGAAAACAGCGGACAGCACAGTTCCTCAGGATTATCGGCAAATTGACGTTAACGGGTGTACGGTGATGCCGGGCATCATCAACACCCATGTGCACTGCAGCTTCACACCGAGTATTCTGTACAACTGGCTTACATACGGCGTCACCACCGTGCGGGAACTGGCGACGATTGAGGGTGAGGACTCGGTGGGAATGCGGGACGAAAACAATAAAAGCCCCGATCACACCAGAATTGTGATTGCCACCCCCATCATCACCAAAAAAGAAGGCGGTTATATTCCGCCTTTTGACGCCGGAATCGATTCCCCCGAGGAGGCCGCCAAAAAGACAGAACAGTTGTTAAAAGAAGATTACGACGTGGTAAAGATCGCCATTGAAGACAGCTTGCAGTCGAAAACGTGGAATATGCTGACAACGGAAGAAGTGAAAAGCATTACAGATACGGCGCACGCGTCAAACATGTGGGTTGCAGTGCATATCTCACATACCCGCAATCTTCCCATCGCCATCAACGGCGGGGTTGACGAGCTCTCTCATATGACGGTGGAGCCATTGACCGACGATCTGGTCAACCAAATTGTCGCTAAAGGGATGTACTGGGTTCCCACACTGGAACTGTGGAGCGAAATCAGCAAAACCTATAACATTCAATGGGATCAAACGGCCATTAAAAATCTTTCGATGTTTTATAAGGCCGGGGGTAAAATTGCCTTGGGAACCGATTTCGGCGGATACTTTACACCGTTTGAAACGGATATGCCCATCACTGAGATGAATCTAATGAAGGAAGCCGGGATGACTAATATGGATATTTTGTTGGCGGCCACCAAAAACGCAAGCGTCGTATGCAGAATGCAGGATTCCATCGGCACACTGGAACCCGGTAAAATTGCCGATATCATCGTGATAAACGGCGATCCTTTGCAAGAACTGGAGGTGTTAACGGATTTAAAGATGGTCATTCACAACGGAAACATCGTGACGAGATAGACAAAACGCGCGTGAAAAGGAGGCACTATGAAAACGAATAACAAACGCATCAAAATGCTTGCTGCAGTGCTTGCGGTGCTGATGCTGTCCGGCTGTGCAGAGGCCGGAGCTGTGGGCGTCGG
>CAZTDA010000022.1:0-11579 GCA_964612155.1 uncultured Eubacteriales bacterium
GCCCTTGATAGCGGCGACGGACTCGGCGTGCCATTTGGAAATCACGCCGCAGCCGATAATGCCAAACCCGATTTCTTTCATCAAATCACCTCTGAATTTTTTGGTTATTAACATAAAAAATTTTAATCAACTTTTTACAAAAAGTTGCAGAGTCGAGAGGCAGCGCCTCTCGTCGTGCTCCGCAGAGAGCGAAATCCTTTCCAATAAAACAACGGGGGGCTTATTAAGGGGGTCGTTCTAACCCCCTTAATAGGGGTTCGGGGAACAGTGTTCCCCGTCTTGAATCGTAAACCCTGTCATTTCATTTCAAGAATAAATGGAATCTTTAAAATGAATATCATCATGAAACTACATCAGCGCGAACGTTTTTCGCGGGCTTAAACCCGCTCGGCGGGATCATGAGGGCGTTCCCTCAGGTCATCCCGCCCTACAAATAATCTACTTACTATGTTTCCTATACATCGCCGAAGCTGTCAAAAACCCGATGGCGAGAGACAGCAGCGTAATGCAGCCGAACATCGGCCAGACCATCAACCACAGTGCGTTTTCCGCCATTGCCGCAGCGGCGATAAACCCCGCGCCCAACGATAAAATCAGGCACAGCGCATATAGCAGCCCGTATTTGAGAATGAACTTCTTTTTGTCTGTTTTCGGCTTTTCGTGCATTTCCGGTGTTCCCCTTTAAAATTCCCGAATCAAACCGCGACTTTTTCCCCGCCGATTACGGTGAATTCGATATTGATATCACGGTCAAAGCTCACCAAATCGGCGCGTTTGCCGATTGCAATTGAACCGCATTCGTTGTCAACACCCATGACCTTAGCGGGATTCAACGTCATCATCTTGACGGCATCGGTCAGTTCCAGTCCGGCTTTGAACATCACCGTTTGCAACAGCCGAGGCGCGGTTGCTACGCTTCCGGCGAATGCCGAACGGTCGGGCAGCTTTGCCACACCGTCCTCGATGATGACCTCCAAACCGTCCTTGACCGCGCCGAGCATGGTCTTGGTGCCCTCGGGCATCCCCGCGCCGCGTATCGCATCGGTGATGAGGGAAATCTTATCATGACTCTTAAATTTAAAGACCTGCCGCAGCAGTTCGGGCGGCAGATGTACGCCGTCCGCGATGATCTCGACCGTGACATCGTCGAGCATATAGCCGATCTCGACCGCGCCGCTGTGCCGAAAGGCGTTGATGCGCCGCACCGTGGACATTGCGGAGTAAAAATGCGTCATATGGGTATAGCCGTTTTCGTAGGCCTCCATCAGTACCTCGTATAACCCGTCGGTATGCCCCATCGCCGCAACGATGCCGCGTTTGCGGAGTTCGCGCCCGAATCGCATTCCGCCCGGCAGCTCCGGCGCGGCGCTCCAGCGCTTGATATCGGAGCAGGAATCGAGAATCTGCAAATATTCTGTCGGATCGGGGTCACGCAAAAACCGCGGGTCCTGCGCGCCCTTCATCGCATAGGCGAAATAGGGTCCCTCAAGGTGTAAACCCGGCATTCTCGAACCGTCTTTATTTTTTGCTTTCGCCTGTTTAAAAATCGCAAGCGCCTCGGCAAAGGAGGCCGGGGACGAGGTCGTCAGCGTCGGATAGAGCGTCGTTACACCGCATTTGGCATAATGCTTTGCACAAACCAGATAGGCCTCTTCGCTGGCATCGGCAAAATCATAACCGACAGCGCCGTGGGTGTGCATTTCGATAAAACCCGGCGCTAAGTAATTGCCTTTTACATCAATCTCGCTGTCAGCTTTTTCGGTGGTCGTACCCGCTCCTAACGAGGTGATCACACCGTTCTCGGTCAAAAGCCAACCGTCAATGATGCGGTAAGGCATTACAAGTTTTGCGTTTTTATAAAGTGTTTTCACGTTTATAAACTCCTATTCGGAATATTCGTCAATGCGCTTTCTGAAGTGCACATAATTCTCAAAGCTGACTTCCTCGGGTACGCCGTGGTCGCAGGTCGGGAAAAACCCTCCGCGTTTGCGCAGCGGCGGCAGCAGCTTTTCAAGATAACGGTCAATTTCGTCGGGCGTGGTTGCCAATACCCGCTTGTCGATGGCGCCGTGCATTTTCAAATCGGGGTAGCGCTCGGCGACAGCGAGCGGGTCGTTGTTCGAAGCGATCTCGAACGGGCTGAAATAATCCACGCCGATGCTGCGGTACATCTCGATCACCGGCTCGCAGAAGCCATCGGTGTCCACCTGAAAATGAGTCACATAACCCGCCGGGTTGCGCTTTTTCACGTTTTGGTACAACTGCGAGTAATAAGGGAATAAAAATTCTTGAATCATGTCCGGTGAAATCAACGGTCCGCGGTTATAACAGATATCCTCGAGCAAAAAGAAGTCGTCGATGGCGACTTTCTTTTGATGCCGCGCGATAATCGCATCGGCTAAATCAAACCATTGCTTCATGCATGCATGCACCAGCTCCGGCTCGTCGTAAAATTTATACAACAGTTCCTCGGGACCCATCAATGAACGCAGATACATATATCCGCCGACCATATACTGTTCGACGATCTTACCCTGCTTTTGCCCTTCGACCGCCGCCGCAAGCTGATTGGTCGAAAGTGTTTCGCGCCCGGGCGTGTTGGCGTCCATGCGCCATTTGACATCGCGCTCCCAGGTCTTCATATCCTTGACGGGATGGTCTACGTATTCGGGCATAAATCCGTTGCGGCGACCTTTAAAGCACAGCACATGCCGCCCCGCAAAATCCTGCACCAGCTCATAATCGCCCCGGTCTTCGAGTACTTTTTCTTCGAAATGAGGGTAAAACGACGCTTCGCAGCCGCCCAGCGCGGACAGCGGCGCAACCGCCGGTTCGTCGATGTTAAAGGTCTGGCGAAGATAGGCATCATAATTCGGCACCGCATCGCGCGGTTTCAAATAACCCTGCTCAATCCATTTGTCGAGCACATAATAGCCGAACTCCCGCTTATACATCGGGGCACCCGGCTTGACCGCGAGAAAGTCACGGTATTTTTGAATGGATTTTTCAAGTGAATCCGGCACTTGAGATTCCTCCTTATAAACACGAGTTGGACTTCCGGTAAAAAATTATACCATATCATCCCCATACGGTGCAATGCGAATTCGAAATAATCCACCAAACCGCCACGATTGTACAAATCCGCCATGACGGCGGTTTCAAACGCGAATCAGAATCTGCTGTTCGTAAACTTGATAGCGCGCGTTTCCTCGCTCGGCGTCTGTGTATGGCGAAGGGCATTACGGACTGCGGTCCGCCTGACGCGCCGTGATCTCGTAGGGGTGCATCTGCGAACCACGGTTCGCGAAAATCTTTTGCGCAGATGTTACTTAAATGTTCCACATGGAACAATTTAACAGTTGTGCTTATATTTTCATTGAATGCGCCTAATGCAAAATGCGCCCGCAAGGATATCCTTGCGGGTGCATTAAAATTGTCATCCAGAACCCGATGTAAATTTTTCAGAGTAGAACGTTGTTTTCTCCGACAGGCGGGCGCACCCATGGGTGCGCCCCTACGGGGTGCGGGTTTATCGCGGTAATCGATTTATAAGCTTCTCACAAATTTGACCGCGTCCTCGGCCTCGGCGAGGGTCTTGGCATAATACCAGATCAAGCACTTGTTGCGCTTGATGATGTCGGCGTTGGCGCGCAGTTCCTCGGCGGTCGGGGTCATGATGACCACCTTGCCCGCGAGTTCTTTTTCATATTGCCGCCAGACGTCAAAGCAGCGGTCGGCGTTGGGGTCGTTGGAGATTTCAATCACCTTGATCTGCGGAACGGAGGCAAAGAGGGGCAGCATGACCTTGCCCAGCGAATGGACATGGATCATCGCGGAATCATAGCCCGCGCAGGTCTTTTTCAAGCCGTCCAAAAACAATTCCTCAAAAATGTCGGGCGACATCATGCACGAAGCATCTTCGGAGATTTGGCCGATGCTGTTGCCGTCGAGCCAGATATCGAAACCGGTCACATACCCGCCCGCGACTTTTCCGGCGGCGACACGCTGCGCTTCGAGGTAAAACCGAGCGGCGTCGGCGCAGAAGTCGACCAGCGCTTTAACTTTCTCCGGCTCGTCGTAAACGTCATAAAACATCTCGTTGCCGCGCACGATGTTGATGATGTCAGACGGGGCGTCGGCACCGCGCAGCTTGGGCGCAAAACGATGCCCCCAGTTTTCGCGGTAATACTTAATACCGTCGGTGACCATTTTCAAACGCTCATTCTCGGGGTCGAGTTTCAGCTTTTCAACATCCTCCCAAGTAGGGCAGATGGTGTGGTTATAACTGGTGTCGGGGGTATAGTCGACCACACCGCCCAAGAAGGAGGTATGCTCGGCGATGCCGTACCATGGAGCGATGGAGGGGAAGATGTCGTCGTCGAGATGCGCACGGCGCTCCCAATACTTTTCGAGGTTTTTGGCGCGCAGTTCGAGATATTTTTCCATATCTGTCGGAAACGAAAACGAATTGAGCGGCGGCATGGTCTCCGGAGTCAAGTCGGAAATCGTGCGAATCTGGATGGACGCGGCGGGGTAGGGATCGGCGTAAAATTTTCTGGCACGGTCGGCCAGCAGGTCAATGTCACGAAACATGGCGAACTCCTTTCGGCACTGGAAGGTTTTCGGCTTCTTTTTAAAAGTTTTAATCAACTTTTTACAAAAAGTTGCAGAGTCGAGAGGCGGCGCCTCTGTCGTACTCCGCAGAGCATGAAACACTTATACTTCCTACGACGGGGGGGATTATTAAGGGGGTCGTTCTAACCCCCTTAATGGGGGTTCGGGGGACAGTGTCCCCCGTCTTGAACTTGATAGAAGAGGATTTTATCCGCGGAGACCGGAACGGGGGTTTCGCACTTTGTGGGTTATAAAGTAAACAACTTTTGCGATTCGAGACGGGGAACACTGTTCCCCAAAGCGCAGCGTATCTGCGCTTTTTCCCTCATTAAGGGTGCGTTCCCGCCCCCCTTAATAATCCTCTCCGGGTTTCGGAATTAAAGGGATTTCGCGCTTTGCGAAGCGCGACAAAAGGCGCTGCCTTTTGAATTCGCGGCCTTTGCAAAGGCCGGCGAAACTCTTGTGTGTTATTATTATTTCTTATCTTTGAGAAGATACTTATCAATCTTCTTGACCATTTCGTCGGGGATTACGCGCGCAATCGGGAACATCGCGGCGTTGGCCACCCGCTCCGAGAACATCGCCGCAAATTCTGCCGTACCGCGCAGCGATTCCGCCGAAAGCGGCTTCAGCGTGTCGTGATGGTTGTGGCAGTCCGCCGCGCCCGGTGCGCCGAAGCGGATAAAGTTGATGGCGGGGATGCCTTTGTCGGCGAACGGGATGCAGTCGCTGGAATAGGTGTCCCAGCGTACGCTCATCGGACGGCCCATCTCTTTATACATAAACTCAATCGCGTGGCAGACCTTCTCCTCCGCAAGAACGGTGACCGTGTCACGCCCGATGACCGGACCGGCGAGGTCGACGTTGATCGACAGACGGATTTTTTCGAGTTCGCTCTCGTGGGTTTTGATGTAGTCCTTGCTGCCGAGCAGTCCGCGTTCTTCAGAACCGCACCAGATAAAGCGCAGCGTGCGCAGCGGCGGATTCTTGATAAAGTGCGCGGCGAGTTCGAGCAAAATCACACTGCCTGCGGCGTTGTCGTACATACCGTGGCTGAACACAACCGAATCATAATGGGCGGTATAGGTGATCACTTCATCGGGGTATTTGGTACCCTTGATCTCGGTGATGATGTTGGCGCTGTCGCCCTCGCCCTCTTCTTGTTCCAATGTGATCTTGACTTTTTCGGGTTTGGAGCTGACCAGCTTGATCGCGTCTTCCATGCGGATGCAAACGCCCGGAATCTGACCGTGTTTGGTGTGATTTTCGCGCAGCATGCGCAGATCGTGGTCGGTCTCATTGCGGCGGTTGCGATAAGTGCCGGATGTGCCGATAAAGCCGACGACACCGGCCTTGACCAAACGCTCGTAGGTCTCGTAGTCCGCGCCGTTCGAGAGCAGCACGATCTTGCCCTTGGCATCGTAAAGATCGATGTCCTCACCGTTTTCGGCGTACTTGAATTCGGCTTCGAGGCCGTCTTTTGCGGCGTTGCCCGAGAACCCGTAGCCGGTGGCTTCATACATGGCGTGTTTGGGTGAAGTGACTTCGAACTTGCAGTTCTTGATGGTGTACTTGGGGGCCTTGAAGAGTTCGATGGTCGGTTCAAGACCGAGCTCGCGTACCTTGGCGGCGATGATTTCGCGTCCGCGAATCTCGCCCTCGGTGGTGGAAAGACGCTCGAAGTCGAGCTCTTTCAGGTTTTTGTACATGCGGTTTCCGTTGATGGTCATGATTTGTTTTCCTCCGTATTTTTATAAGTGTAAAGTTTAAAGTGTAAAACGTAAAGTGACATTTCTGTAGGGAGCGGCGACTCGGCGTTCCGCCGATGTATGCGAATTATCGCAGGGCTTACTTTTGGTCATTATTTCTGATCTCCGCCCGCTTGATCTTCCCGCCCAACGTTTTGGGCAGTTCACTTACAAATTCCACAATGCGCGGGTATTTATAGGGCGCGGTCACTTTCTTCACATGCTCCTGCAACTCGTGGATCAGCTCCGGACTGCCCGTGAAGCCCGCTTTTAACACAATCGTCGCCTTGACCACCTGACCCCGAATCGGGTCGGGCGCGGCGGTCACGGCGCATTCAAGTACCGCCTTGTGTTCAAGCAGCGCGCTCTCGACTTCAAACGGACCGATGCGATACCCCGAGCACTTAATCACATCGTCATGCCGCCCGACAAACCAGTAATAGCCGTCGCTGTCGCGCCACGCCACATCCTTGAGATTATAAACGCCGTCTTTGAACGACTTCGCCGTGTTTTCCTCGTCGTGATAATACCCCGTGAAAAGACCTACCGGCGGGTCGGTGCGCGCATTTTTCACCACAATTTCGCCCTCGTCGCCGTCTTCGCAGGTGTTTCCGTCAGCATCAAGCAAGACGATGTCATATAGCGGTGCGGGCTTGCCCATCGAGCCGGGTCTGGGGTCAAACCACGGGAAGTTGGCCAACATCACGCTGCTCTCGCTCTGCCCGAAGCCCTCCGCCATTTTTTTGCCCGTCAGCTGTTCCCACTTTCGGAAAATCTCGGGGTTCAGCGGCTCTCCGGCCAGAGACCACCGCTCAACGGAGGATAAATCATAAGAAGCGACATCCTCGGTCAGCATAAACCGGTACATCGTCGGCGGCGCGCAAAACGTCGTCAGCTTGTAATCCTGTATCTTTTGCAATAAATTCTTCGGCACGAACTTGTCCATATCATAGGCGAAAATGACCGCACCGCAAATCCACTGCCCGTAAATCTTACCCCATCCGAACTTGGCCCAACCGCTGTCCGAAACGCTCATGTGGAGTTTATCCTCTTGAACGCACTGCCAATATTTTGCGGTCACAATGTGCCCGAGCGGATAGGAAAAATCATGCCGCACCATCTTGGGCATACCGGTCGTGCCGGAGGTAAAATAGATCAAAAACGTATCTTTCACATCGTTTTGCACACGTTCAATTTGATTGGAAAAGTCATAAATTTCTTCGAAATTGCCCCATCCGTCGCGTTCTTCTCCGACCAGAATTTTCACGGTCAGCGACGGAGCCTTGGGCTGTGCCAATTCGACCTGTTCCATAACGAACGGATCGTTGACGGCAATAATGGCCTTAATTTCCGCGGCATTGGCGCGGTAGGCGATATCCTTTTGGGTCAGTTGCAATGAGCCGGGGATTAACACCGCGCCGAGCTTGTGAACGGCGTTGGCGGCCACCCAGTACTCCCATCGGCGGCGCAAAATCAACAGCACCACGTCGCCCTTACCGATGCCGAGCGAACGCAGGTAATTGGCAGTTCTGGCGGACAGAGCGGCGATATCGGAAAAAGTAAAAGATCGCTCTCCGCCGTGATCGTCGCACCAGCATAGCGCGGTCTTGGCGGGCTGAGCGTTGGCCCAACCGTCGACGATGTCATAAGCGAAGTTGAAATCCGCCGGAGTATGTACTTTGTAATGTTGGACGAAGTCCTCATAAGAGGAAAATTCGGTGCGCGGCAGATATTTTTTGAGCATTTTTACCTCCGGTTATGCTTTCTTGCCTCCCTTGTCAAAGGGAGGTGGCACGGCGAAGTCGTGACGGAGGGATTCTGAATCCCCCCTGCACGCCGTACACGGCGTGCTTTCCCCCCTTTTTGACACCATGGCGTATACGCCATGGTGGGGGGCATATCTAATTCGTAATCACGGTCAAAAACACCGCTGTTTTGTCGCCGCCGCAGCGCTGGGCATGCGGGTACGCCGGATTAAAATAAATGCTGTCCCCCTCGGTGAGCGTGAAATCCTGCCCATCGAAAGAGACAACGACCGTGCCGCTGACAATATAATTAAACTCCTGCCCTCCATGCGTGACGAGCTCGGCAGGTTCGTCTGTGGGATCAAGTGTCACGAGCAGTGGCTGCATGACTTTGTGGGAATAGCGAAACGCCAAATCCTCATAGCTGTAGCCGATATAGCGGTCGACCGGCTTACCCTTGCCTTTTTTGACGATGTGATAGGTGGTCAATTTGGCAGCGGTTCCCGTCAAAATCTCGGTGAAATCGACACCGCAGATCCCTGCTATTTTATAAAGCACACTGATCGGGATGTCGTCGCCATTTTTTTCGTATCCGGCATAAATCGCCGAATCAATGCCGATCATCTTGGCGAATTCGACCTGTGTATAGCCGCAGGCGTCGCGCAGTCCCACAATGCGCTCGGCAATCTCCTTGGTCTGTTCCACGGTGTTGACTCCTCTCTCTGTTGAATGAAAATTCGGCTTATTGTGCGCCCAGTTCCACCGCTTTGCGGTTAAAATCGAGCATTTCGGGCTTTTTAGCGGGTACACACTTGACGATTCCCTTATCGAGCCCCTCGGCGCTGATAATTTTACAAACCTGATTCAGCTTTCCGACCAGCACCATGTTTCCGAGTCCCTTTAAGCTGTTTGTCTCAGCCAATTCGGTCGCGGGCAATTCGCAGACGGTGACGTCTTTGCGCTCCACTTTCAAATCGATGATCGAGCTGTCGATGATCACCGTGCCACCCGGAACGACCGCGTCGATAAACTTTTCCAACGACGGGCGGTTCATCGCGACGAGCACATCAGGGCTTGTCACAAGCGGTGAGCCGATCGGTTCGTCGGATACGCACACGCTGCAATTGCAGGTGCCGCCGCGCATTTCGGGGCCGTAGGACGGCAGCCAGGTGATCTCCTTGCCGTCGCAGAGTCCGCCGTAAGCCAGCACCTTTCCGGCAAACAGCACGCCCTGTCCGCCGAATCCGGCGATAAGTATATTATGGGTCATAATATTTTCTCCTTTTGCGAGAAAGTTTTAATTCTGTTTCAATGAACAGTTGTCAGTAAAAAGTGAACAGTTTCGGTGTTTTGCTTTGCAAAACGAATTATATCATCGAGCTTTTTAATATGTCACTGCACACTGTTAACTGTCAACTGTTAACTGACCTGTCACTGTTCACTGTCAACTGTTAACTGTTAACTAAGCTTTAATATCTTTATAAACGCCCAGCGGATAATACGGCAGCATGTTTTCGCGCAGCCAATCTAAAGACTTGATCGGCGAGAGTCCCCAGTTCGTCGGACAGGTCGAGACGACTTCCACAATCGTATATCCCAGTCCCTCGATCTGATACTCAAACGCCTTTTTGATCGCCTTTTTGGCCGCGAGGATGTTTTTGGTGCAGTCCACCGCGACCCGCTGCGCCAGTGCCACGCCGTCCAATGTCGCTAACATTTCGCACACCCGAATAGGATTACCTGCTGTCTTGACGTCGCGGCCGTAAGGCGTGGTCTGCGTAATCTGACCGGGCAATGAAGTCGGTGCCATCTGACCTCCTGTCATACCGTAGATCGCGTTGTTGATAAAAATTACGGTGATGTGCTCACCGCGCGTCGCGGCATGAATCGTCTCTGCGGTGCCGATTGCGGCTAAATCGCCGTCGCCTTGATAGGTGAAAATCACATTATCCGGCAGTGCGCGGCGCAAACCGGTTGCAACCGCAGGTGCGCGGCCGTGTGCGGCTTCGACCATATCGCATTCAAAATAATTATATGCAAACACCGAACAGCCGACCGGGGCGACACCGACTGTGCGACCCGTCACGCCCAACTCGTCGAGCGTCTCGGCCACCAGCCGATGCACAATCCCATGCGAACAGCCGGGGCAGTAATGCAGCGGCACATCGCAAAGTGCTTTCGGTCTTTGAAAAACGATCATATTTGAATCCTCCAATTACACAAAATGACTATATGACTAAATAAGAAAATGACTGTCTTAAAAAGACACTTTACAACTGTTTTCCGCCGTGACGGCAATCTCTGCCGGAGTCGGAATCATGCCGCCGGTTCTTCCGTAAAACTCGACCTGCTTTTCGCCGTTGACCGCTAACCGCACATCGTCCACCATCTGTCCCATGCTCATCTCGACGACAAGGAACTTTTTCACGGTGGGGATACAGGCGCGAATTTCCGCTTTCGGGAACGGCCAGAGTGTGATCGGGCGAAGCAAACCGACCTTCAGCCCCTTTGCGCGCAGCAGGTTGACAGCACTGCGGCTGACGCGTGCAGACGCACCGTAAGCCACAAGAATCAAATCGGCATCGTCGGTCAAATAATTCTCCGCCAAGGTCTCGGTTTTTTCGATCTCGGCATATTTTTCAAACCGCGCTTTGACCAGCCGCTCAAGTTCATCGGGCTGGATATAAAGCGAGTTGACAACGTTATGTTTGCGTTTGTCCTGCGTTCCGGTGGTCGCCCATTCTTTGACGGGAGGGACGATCTGCGTTTCGGGCAGCACGACCGGTTCCATCATCTGACCGAGCATCCCGTCCGAGAGAATCATTGCGGGCATACGGTATTTATCGCCGAGTTCAAACGCCTTGGCGACGAGATCCACCGACTCCTGCACCGTCGACGGCGCAAAGACGAGGATGTGAAAATCGCCGTGACCCGTGGCGCGGGTCGCCTGCCAATAGTCGGCCTGAGAGGGCTGAATACCGCCGAGTCCCGGACCGCCGCGCTGCACATTGATAATCAGCGCAGGCAGATCGGCGCCCGCCAGATACGAAATCCCCTCGCCTTTCAAGCTGATTCCGGGCGAGGACGACGAAGTCATCACGCGCGCACCGGCGGACGAAGCGCCATAGACCATGTTGATCGCGGCAACCTCGCTCTCGGCCTGCAGATAGGTTCCGCCGACCTTGGGCATGCGTTTGGACATATACGCCGCGACCTCGGTTTGCGGGGTGATGGGGTAGCCGAAGAAATGGCGGCAGCCCGCGGAAATCGCGGCCTCGGCTATCGCCTCGTTCCCCTTCATAAGCACTTTTTCAGACATGATATTCTCCGTTCTGTTTGTGATCAATTTTCATCTCGACTGCTCTAAAAATGCACTACTTTTCAACCGTAATCGCGCAGTCCGGGCATGTAAGCGCGCAAAAAGCGCAGCCGATGCAGAGCGCCTGATCGCTGCAGTGCGCGGGGTGATAAC
>CAZTDA010000023.1:0-7210 GCA_964612155.1 uncultured Eubacteriales bacterium
GAGAATTTCGGCATAATCAGACTGTTTTTTCGCACCTCGGATGATTTCGATATAGGCGTTTTCCGGTAATTCTTCGTAAGAAATACGGAGCATTTCACGGTCGGGGGCGGAATGGAATGTGCCGTTGAGATAAAAGCCAATAATGTTTCCGGTTCCTGCGACTGTAAAGTATATCTGCTTTTCGCCGAAATAATAGGGACATTTTTGCGTATACCGATTAATTTCTTCGGGCAGATTGGTGGTAAAAGAAATTCCGGTATGGTCATATTTGACATCGAATACACCGCGCAGCATTCCCGCCGGAATGGCGAAGTTATCGATCATCACCGAGACCTCGCTTTTGTCTTTGCGGTCTGACCACGGGTTATAAGAGTTTTTGCCGCAATTTGAAAACGGCGCATCCATGCGGTAGTCCTCGGCCCATTCGGTGCTGCGTTTGACACTGCGGCGAATATCCTCGAATTGCTTGAGCCGCGAATACGCTAAAATCGCCCTGCCCTCCACCGTACCCCAGCAGCCGCCGTCCACCCAGGTGCCGAAGGCGAAAAAGCCCTTTTTCTCTTCTTTCAGATAGTCGACATAGGTATCATCAAGCGCAGGGGTGTTGTTTTGCAAGAAGTTAAAAGGACGGATATTGATATTACTGATTTTATCATAAATTGACTGTTGAATTTCGGTTGAGACGGCCTCCCACGCGAGGGCGTCGATGTTGGTGACGCCGTCGAAATAGCCGAATTTCTGTGCGCCGAAAACGCCGTGTTTTGTGCCGTCCGGGTCCATCGATTTGGCGAGATAGTTTTCTTCTGTAAGAAGTAGTTTTAACGAGTTCTCGGTGCGCTTTCTCAGTTCGTCGTAATAAATGGCCTTTCGATCTTCATTTACCAGTTTACACACCTCGACAAGCAATTTTAGCGCGCCTGCATAGGTGACGGAAAGGCCGGTCAGATAACCCTTGCCGACGGTTCCGGTCGTTTCGTCGAAGCTGCCGCCGTAAGACGGAGCCAGCAAATTGCATGCGGCACCGACCAAAAACAGATCGTTTTTGGGGTCACGGGTGCATTCGATAAAAGCGGCGGTGCGTTCCATCAGGGGCAGATATTTTTGAACTTGCTCTACGCTGTGTTTACGCAATAAAATATCGCTTTGGATCATCAGCTGCGCGGCGGCGGTTTCGTAAAACCAGTCGTGCAGATCGGTTTTGCCGTCAAACTGTTTATAGATAATGGCCTTGCCCGGTTCGACCGCGTCACCGAGAGAGCCGTCGGGAGCGACGAGTTTAAAATAACGCGGCTGGCCTTCTTCCCAAGTGCCGCTGTCGCAACCCCAACGTTTGCCGTCGCCGATGCGATCCCAAAAAAGGTCATAGGAATTTTGGACGATCTCCAGCCAGAACGGCGACAAAAAAGCGACCGCGTTTTTGGAAAAGCCGAAAGAATTTTGAATCCACCAGCCGTTTCCCCACATAAAACCCTCTTTCAGGGTTTTATATTCCGGGCATAAGAGCATTTGAAAAAACGGCAGATCAGCCTGCGGGGTGAACATCGCAAGCGATTTGTCGAGAAGCTCCAGATATTCGGTGTCGCCGCTGCCCGAGCAGAAGCGGCCTTGATAATGCGTTTTGGTATTCATGTTTCACGAGTTCTTTCTATATCAATTTAATCAATTCTTGAAAGACATCGCCATAACTTTTACTTGAGGAGGTGGCGGTGGCTTGTATGACATAAACGAGGTTTTTAGAGGGAATTATATTGATCTCCTGACCGCCGAAGCCGCGGCAGCCGTAATAAAAATCGGGTTCGCCGTGATGAAAGAGCCACCACAGAAAGCCGTAACCGCTGTTTCTTGGTGAGGGGGTTAGGGCCTCTTTGATATATGATTCGGAGACGATTTGTTGACCGTTGTGAACGCCAGCGTTCAGAAACAAAAAGCCGATTTTCGCCATTTCGAGCGCGGATAGATCGGATTTGGCCTGTTCGTCCTCGCGCATGCCGATATTATAACAGACGCCCGACGGCGATGTCCACCAGTTTTCGCTTTGAATGCCCATGAGTTGATATAGATTTTGATTACAAAAGTCAAATGTATTCATGCCTGAAGCCGCCGCGATAACCGCAGAGAGTAAAATCACATCCCACTCTTTGTAAGCGTATTTGGTGCCCGGCGCGTTTTCCATGTTGACATCGGCGATGTAGTCGAGTTGGTCTTTGGCGCGAAACCACTGTTCGAGCATCGGGCAATGGTAGTGGATGCCGGGGTTGAAATAGATGCCCGAAGTCATGGTCAGCAGGTGGCGGACGGTCAGACGCTTGTGCAGCTCGTCGCGGTCGCCGTTGAACATCGGCAGATAGAGAAAAACCGGGTCGTCGAGCGATTTGATCAACCCTTTGTCGAGGCAGATACCCGCGCAGATCGAGAGGATGCTTTTCCACACCGATTTAATGTTGTTGCGGCTATGTTCGTCAAAGCCGTTGTAGTAGCGTCTTAACAGTAACTCACCGTCTCGGTACAGCAATACGCTGTTGATGAGGCGGTAACGGTTTTGGCGGATGTAGTCGTCGAGCCAAACGGATAATTCCGAATTCAAAGGAGCACCTCCCAATAATAACGCAGTTTTGCATTCGGGGGCAATGAGGTTGAAACGCCGAATTCGGGGTCGTAAAAGGTTCCTTTGTAATAAAGTGACCAATGGCCGTATCCGGGGAGCAGCAAACTCAATATGCAGCAATCCGGCAGTGGAGTTCCTGTGATATACTTGATTCGGGTTTTCGTGGCGGTTTGCAATCCGTAATAATGTAAGGCGTCGCTCATCAGATTTGTCGGCGTTCCCTTGTCGTTTTGCATGACATTGATTACCTCGTCAACGGAGACACCCGCCAGCATGGCGATGACCGCCTGACCGCACAGATATCCGGTCGATTGTTTGAGATAGCGGATTGAATCGATGGTACGGATGGGGTTCTTGCGGCTGTACGGACTTACGGGTGGTTTGGCGCGGACTTCGGGTTGATAATCGTAATTCTCGTCCGGTTGTGCTCCGACTGTATAATCGGCTCTGTTCAGACGGAACTGAGCAAATGCCCGAGCATCTTCGGGAACTAAATTTGAGATGGCGGTGTGTTTTTCAAAACCGCAGTCCAACAGTGCGCGTATTGCATATTGGTTGCTGTTGCAGCAGTAACCGAGAAAAACCTTTGCGTTTGCTCCGAAAAAGGCAAAATTCATCACTTTGTTTAATGATTCTTTGAAGATGCCTCTATTCCAATAATCCTCGTGAATTAGGACAAGAAAACGGGCGTTTTCGGCGATTCCCTTGCGGTTAACGGGACAAAGGATGAAGTTTCCCACGATCTTTTGTTCGGGTTTGAAGATAATTGCCCATTGTAATCCGTCGGCGATGCACTCCTCGATAAACAGCTCGGTTTGCTGAAGGGTTATATGCGGTTTCCAATCGGCGGGATCGGTGACACGAGGATTGCTCAGGAACGCAAACGCCTCTTCGGCATCGCCACGTTTCCATGGTCTGAGCAAAAGGCGTTCTGTCTCCAAAATAGGATATGTATTCATTTGAGATACCTCCCGATGACGGAGTTCGAATTCGTTTTCAAGTGCTCGGGCGTACCTGCTGCAATGACGAGGCCGCCGTCACTGCCGCCGCCGGGGCCGAGTTCGAGGATGTAATCGCAATTGGAGAGCATATAGGGGTCGTGCTCGGTCATGATGACAGTGTTTCCCTTGTCGACGAGTTCCTGAAGCAGCGCGATCAGCCGGACGCTGTCGTGCATCGAGAGGCCGGTGGTCGGCTCGTCGAGGATATAGAGTTTATCCCGTGTGCCCTGCCCTTTGGAGAGTTCTTTGGCCAATTTGATGCGCTGGCTCTCGCCACCCGAGATGGTCGGCGTTTTTTGACCAAGCGTGATATAGCCCATACCGACGCGCTGAAGGGTTTTTAACATTGTTTCGATCATGCGATCCTTGCCTTTGAAAAAATCGGCGGCTTCATCGATGGTCATTTTCAAGATATCTTTGATGTTCTTGCCGTCAAGGCGCGCTTCGAGCGCTTCGGCGATAAATCCGGTGCCGCCGCAGGCCTCGCACTCGAGGTTGATGAAGTTGCCGAAACCGACATGGTAATGGAGCTCGCTGTCGCCATTGCAGACCTTGCAACCGCCTTTGGAATTGACTGTGAAATAGCCCGCGTCGAGGCCGCTTTCCTTGGAAAACAGCACCCGAACCCGGTCGAAAATGCCGGTGTAGGTCGCGGGACAGGAGGTTCTGCTTCTGCCGATGGGTTTTTGATCAATGACAACGCACTTTTTGAGTTGATTTGCGCCGGTGATGACGGCATCGTCCATTTCGGATTCCGGTTCGTCTTCATCGGAATCATTTTCGCTTTCCTCATCGGTGAATTTGGCTTTTAACAGCTCTTTCAGTTTTGGCACCAGCGTGTCCGAGATCAAGCTGGATTTACCGCTGCCGGAGACACCCGCGACACCGACCATCACGCCGAGCGGGATTTTGGCGCTGACGTTTTTGAGGTTGTGCAGCGATGCGTTTTCGATGGTGATTGTTTTATTTAGATCGATGGAGCGATTTGACCGGGAAGCCGTAAGCAGTTCCGGTTTTGCTAAATAAGGCGCAGTTCTTGAAGTGTTGCAGCGTAAAAACTCTTCATAGCCGCCCTCGTAAATCTTCAGGCCGCCGAAGACGCCCGCGTCGGGGCCGAGATCAATGAGGTAATCCGCCGCACGGATAAAGTTGTCGTCATGCTCAACCGCGACCACCGTGTTGCCACGTTTGACGAGGTTTTGAATCACACGGATTAGATTGGCCTTTTCTACCTCGTGCAGCCCGATGGTCGGTTCGTCGAAGACAAAGATGATGCTGTCCATCTCTGCGATGATGTAAGAGGCCAGAAACAAGCGTTGAATTTCGCCGCCGGATAGTGTTGTGACCGGTCTTGAAAGCGCAAGGTGATATAAGCCCACATCGCGCAGGCAATCGAGCTTAATTAAGATTTCATCCAAAAGCGGGGTCTTGCGGAGATTTGCAGTATGTATAAAGTCACACAGGTCTTTGATGTACATGTTCTCGAGCTCGGTGATGGTTTTTCCCGAGACGGTGGTGTGCGCGGCCATCTCGCCGAGGCCGGTTCCGCCGCATTTGGGGCACTGCATCTTTTTCATCAGCCCGGCGTTGGTCAGCAGATAGGCCAGCCGTCCCGAGGTTGAAAACGCGCCGTTGGTCACTTGCGCAATCCACGGGATAAATCCGATAAACGCGGACTTGCCGCCGTCGCCGTATTTGAGCATATCAAGGACATCTTCAGACAAGTCACAGAGTTTGGTTTTACGGGTGACGCCGTGAACTTCGCCGAAGCTGTCGAGCAGGGCTCGCGTTTTTCCCCGCCGCCCGACGCCGAGACAGACCTCCTCGATGGTCTGGTTGCGGTCGGCAAATAAGCCGTCCTCGTCGAGCTTTTTGATCATACCGCTGCCCAAGCATTTGACGCACATACCTTTGGGCGAGTTTTTTTGAAACATCGCAAGCGAAAGAGGTAAGCCGTCGTCATAAACCGGGTCACGTTCGCCGTAAGTTGAAAACAGCATGGCGAGCATACCGCTGATTTTAGTGCGCGTTCCGACGGTGCTGCGCGGGTTGCTTTGACGGATGATGCGCTGTTCGACCGCGACGGTCGGCGACAGTCCGTTGATCGCGTCAAAGGATGGGGCGCTGTCGACCATGAATTGGGTGCCGGAAAACAGTAGATAACGGCGCTTGCCCTCTTCATAAAGCGTATCAAAGGCCAAACTCGATTTTCCGCTGCCCGAGACACCGGTGATGACCGTGAGTTTTTGGCGCGGGATTTTGACATCGATGCCCTTGAGGTTGTGGATGCGCGCGTTCTTGATCTCGATATTGTCTCTCATGGAATGGGATCCTTTCGCAGTTTCTCAGGGCAAATGATACGCTTTTGGCTGTCCGATTGAACGGACTTGATATTTATAGGACTTTCCAATCGTTAAAATCCCGTATGGCTTGATACATGGTTAAGATGTTTTGGATCGGAACGTCCGGTTGGAGCACATGTGCGGGCGAAATGATGAATCCACCGTTTAATCCGCTTTCATCTTTATAAAACGAGAGAAGTTCATAGATGGTTTTGCGGACTTCTTCTTTGGTGCCGGAGGGCAGCAGGTATTGGGTATCGACCGCGCCGTGCAGACAGATTTTATTTCCGATTTTGCGTTTCACGCCGACAAAATCCATGTCTTTGGCAAGCGGTTGCAACGGGTCAAGTATATCTACCCCGCTATTGATGATGTCGTCAAAAAACTGCGTAATACTGCCGCAGGAATGGAGCATGACTTTGATATTAAAACTGTGGGCAAGGTCGCACAACTTCTTAATGTTCGGAAAAATAAATTCCTTTGCGACGTCAAGTCCGAATATCGGCGCAAGCTGGGTGCCCATATCGTCGGCGATTCTGAACAGAGCGATTTTTCCTTTTGCGGCGGTGAACATCCGCTCGAAATAATCTAAATAAAATGAGGTGTATTTATCGGTGATATAATGCGCCATCTCTTGATTCATCAGATAGTCGCACAGCAGATTTTCGTTGCCGCGCAAAAAGGACGGGTGCTGATAAACACTCGCGCCGGAGGCCATGATGGCAAAATCGTCATAATCAGATAGCCGTTTTGAAAAATCGGTAAAATCGAACCAGTCGGCATTGGGCCAGTTGAAATTTTCGATTTCATCGACGGTTTCGGCTTCGCTGAGGATACCGGTCGTGTGCTCGTCAAACCAGCCGTATTGAGTCATGGTTCTTTTTTTATGAAAGCCCAGCCAATCCAAGGTCTCGCCGTTTCCGAGGTCTTTTACCTTTGGAAAATCAGCTTTCCAGACGGGGTCAATCACCCCTCGAATGTCAATGATGTCAGCGCCGAGCGCCAAAAGCAAAGCCCTGTAGTCGCCGTTTGTGTGAAAGGTGTTATGCAGGGTTTTGTTAGCGAGGTCTTGTGCCTCGTAATCACAGGGTATTCTGTCAACGGGTAAACGGTTGACGGCTGCCAGGACTCTTTCACGGCTGTTCATAACGTACTCGCTCCTTTTTTGCAGAAGAACGGATTTTAAATCACCGTTTTAATAATATCAATATGTTCAATCCCAATACAGCGCTGACCGTCGAAAACCATTTTAACGGCAAAAG
>CAZTDA010000023.1:7220-11549 GCA_964612155.1 uncultured Eubacteriales bacterium
TTGTAACCGTAGTTTTCATCGTAATAATTAATAATGGTTGAGAGCGCGGTTCCGTGGGTGCCGACGGCGATATTTTGACCGGCATAACGCTCTAAGACATTTGAGAGGGCTCTGATGTTGCGGGTTTGAACAGTGTGCAGCGTCTCACCGTCCGAGAGCGTATAATCGAAATCCGCCCATTGGCGTTGAAACAGCCCGTAAAAATCGTTCTTTCTGTCCCAATCGCTGTCGCTGATGCGCTCGTGAAAACTGTCAATTAGTTCTATTTTAAAAGAGGACTTTTCGGCGAAATCGGAGACCGTGTCGATAGCGCGTTTATACGGACTTGAAAGCACCGTGTTAATCTGCTTGTCCCATAAATAGCGGGTGACGACCTGCCGATCCGCCCAACCCTTTTCGGTGAGCGGGCGGTTGACCGTGTCGCTGATGGTATAATCGGACATGCAGTGGCGGATAAAATAAACGGTTGTATGTGCAGGCATGTGAGTTCTCCTTGTGTTATTTGTTTACTTTAACTTGAATCATTTGCTTTACGAAAAGATAATTTTCTGCGGTGCAAAACAGGGCGACGGTTTCGCCGAAGCCCGCGAATAGCATGACGGTCATTTTGCTATCGTGAAATTTGACCTTTCGGATTCGTTTCCAGGGGATTTTTACTTCCGTGCTTGCACCGGCAAGCGCTCCGGTACCGGCGGCGGTGTAATTTCGGCTGAACAGACCCATCCAAAAGGTAACAGCGGAGAGCTTTTTGACACGCTCTTTTTGTACCGTTTGATTGCGGCATAAAACACCCTTTTGATTGAGTATGTAATCGACATCATAGGTTCCGCGAAAGATGATCAGCACGAGCAAAAAAGCCAAAAAGAAAGTCGCTCCGACGATAATCAAGCCGTAATAAGCTTTTGCAAACAAAAGAACGATCAGCAGAATCCCAAACGGAATACCGACGGCAAATCCGAGTTGTTTTAATATCACACTGTTTTTAAAAATCGGGACGCGGGTTTGCCAAGTTATTTGATTGGTGGTGCTTTGTTCAGCTGTCATGGTGATACTGCTCCTCTACACTGTCGTCATAATCGGTCAGTTCCGACGAGTCCTTAATGGGTTTTCGTTTTGCCGGTTTCTTTTTACGGTTCATCACCACGATTAACAGCACACCCAAACAGATATAGAGCGGCTGCGAAAGGCCGGGTGCTGCGTCGCTTTCGAGCGCATGAATATATGGAGCGAACGGAAAGTAATAGACCTTTGTTTCGATTTTAACCGAGGTATCACTGCCGCGTCTTGTGGCGTAACCGTCTCGGTTGGCACCGTCTGCGTCCGTGAAGGTATAATGAATCGACCATTGATAACGTTGATTTGACACTCTGCCGTCGTCTGCGCCGCCGACTCTGCGGGTGGTGACGACTACCGAAGCGGCAGTTCCGAAAAAGAACAACAGAAGATTGATTATGCCGATAAAAATGAGAGCCGCACCCACGGCGGAGATGAAAATTCGCCAAAAGATATTTGCCGCTTTTGATGATTTTAACGTTTTCTTACCCATCTCTCTACCTCTGTTGCGCAGCCGATTTTAACAAATTATAACATACCACCATGCATTCGTCAAAATATTTAGGTTGTATTTATTGACAGGACATGATGAAATGAATATACTTTAGATTATTCACGGAGATGTTTTTAACGTTTAATATTAAGGGGAATGTGTTTTATGAACAGCAGAGAGCGTGTTGTCACGGCGATGAAACGGGGAATTCCGGATCGGGTTCCCTATGATTTGAGTTGGGGTTTTTCTGCACCGTATCGGGAATTATTCTATAAAAAGACCGGGCAGACAGATTATATGAATTATTTCGGCGTTGATAATGAATTTGCCAATATTATAAACAGTAATCATCTTCATGATTATTCGAATTATTTCGGAAAACGCGTTGATGATCCTATGTTTTCGTTCGGCGAATGGGGAATCGGGTACCAAAAAACGCCTGACAGCGGTCATTTTTCCCATGTTATCTCGCCGTTGAAGAACGCCGTTTCGCTTAATCAAATAATCGATTATCCCCTGCCCGATGTGGACGCTGATTACCGACTTGCTGCGATTGCGAACAATGTCGAAAATATCCATCAGAAAACGCAGGCAGCTTCCGCACCGCTGGCCTGCACGCTTTTTGAGACCGCCTGGCAGATTCGCGGATTTGAGGAACTGATTATGGATTTGCTCGACGAAAACGGGTTGGGCGAATGTCTGATTGACCGTATAATGGCAATACGTGAAAAGCAAGTCAAGGCCTATGTAAAAGCGGGCGTGGATGTTGTGATGTTCGGCGACGATATCGGCATGCAGACGGGCATGATGCTGAGTCCCGATTTATGGCGTTCGGTTTTCAAACCGCGTATGGCAAAATTGATTGAGACCGCAAGATCAATCAGCCCCGATATTCCTGTGTTTTATCACTCAGACGGCGATATTCGAGAGGTTATCCCCGATTTGATTGAGATCGGCGTGACGGTGTTGAATCCGGTGCAGCCCGAGTGCATGGACCCGGCGGAGATCAAGCGGCTGTACGGCGACAAACTGGCTTTTTGGGGAAGCATCAGCGTACAACAGATTTTACCGTTCGGCACACCCGAGGATGTGAGAAACGAAGTAAAGCTGCGAATGGAGACCATCGGGAAAGACGGCGGCTTTTTGATTGGGCCTGCACATATGATCGAACCTGAAGTCCCTTGGGAAAATTTATTAGCCTTTTTTGAAGCCGTTGAAAAATATGGTTATTATCGATAAAAAATAGTACCGGTGTTGGCGGGTATAAGCAAGCGGAATTATTTGAAGCAATTCCGCGCTTTGCGCTGAACAGCTTATTCGGAAGAGGAGATGCGGGCGTAGTCACCACTTGACAAATTACAGTATATCCATATAATGGACTTTATAGAGAGAAAAGCACGGGAATTCATTCGCAAGCTCGGCAAAGGTAATCGATTGATCGGTTCGTCGGGGCATTGCATGGAATTTGGCGTTCTGACAGTGGCTGAGGCAGCGCGATTCATTACTGTGACGAAAACATTCCAGTTGCAACGCAGCTTGTTGAAATGAGAAAAACGTCAAAAACAAATCAAACAGACAGCTTGATATTTTGGGTGATTTAATTGCTCTCCCGATACCTGAATCAACATTATCGTATCATGCAGCCGGGGGGAAGTTTTTTATTAAGGAGGGAACATAATGGTCGAAACAGTGATTTTGGGCGGCGGGCAGACCGGACGAGGTTTTATTGGCCGTTTGCTGTGCGAAAGCGGTATCCCGTTTGTCATTGTCGATCAAGACCGTAAACTGATTGATGCGTTAAACCGCAAAGGTGGATATCGCATCAGCTTTTTTTCACAGAGGCCGCCCGTGACTGTCAGCGGATTCGAGGCCTATCATACCGATTCGCCACAGGCCTCGAAGGTTATAAAAAATGCGAAAAATATTTTTATCAGCGTAGGCGCACAGAATCTTGAACGAGCAGCGAAATATTTATTTGACAACAAAACAAGCCCGAAAAACGTGATTTTGTGCGAAAATGCCATTAACCCCTCCGGGATCGTACGCGAAGTATTTATTAAAAGTGCGAATTGTACTGCCGTGAATGTTGTTGAGACAGCGGTTTATTGTATCACGATGAATGTGAAAGACGATCCCGTTGATATTTTATCGGAGGAAGTTCACAAATTAAACTATAACGCAAAAAGTTCAAAGAGCAGCTTTTTTAAAGCCCCTTTCTTTGAACCGGAGGCGGACTTTTAGATTTTGTTAAAGCGCAAAATCTTCACATATGATGCGGCAAGTGCGATTATCACCTACAACGGGTGGCATTTGGGACATTCGGCCTACTCGGATGCGGCAAACGACCCGGTGATTTTAAAGCTGTTGCGCGATTTTTATTTTGCCATTGATAATGCGATTTGTTCGGAATACGGTACCGCGCCGAATGTTCAACGTGAATTTGCTAAAATGTCTTTAAAAAATTTATGAATCCGAACATCGTTGACAGCGTCGAACGCAATGCTCGTCAACCTCAAAGGAAACTCGGCCCCGATGAGCGAATCGCATTTCCGATGAAGTTGCTGCTCAAATATAACTTTAACATTCAACCGCTTTGTAAAACGGCTGCGACGGCAGTTTTATATGGAGAACGCGTCGAGGGTGATTGGAGTAAACGGTACGGCGTCGGGCATGCAGGTCTTGTGTTCTCGCATATCAGCGGTATTCAAGATCAGGCGGTTATCGCTCAAGTTGATTTTGCATATAAAAATGCCAATTTGATCAGTTGTTTTACGTTCTGATTA
>CAZTDA010000024.1:0-11515 GCA_964612155.1 uncultured Eubacteriales bacterium
GACTACAGCTTTTGGTTCGTTGTCGCCGGATATGGGGTGCTGTTTTTGGGAAATATCTTTAAAAGTATGTGAGAGAAACCGAAAATAGAAATAGCAGGACGGGAGGTGTTGTAAAAACGGCTTCCCGTCTCTCATTTTAATCAACGGTTATTTACATAAATATTGTTTAAACGAGTTTCATCCGTGATTAAAAGGAAGGAAAACCCGTGTTTTCCTTCCTTTTTCGGCTGGATGTGGTCATCCCGCCCTACTTTATTGGGATGTCACTTTTAACTTTACACTGTCAACTTTACACTAAGCCGCTGAGAATTCATTTCGGATCGTAGTGTTCTTTTTCCCAATCGCCCCACCAGATGGGGTCTTTGTTTAATTGGCCGTTAAACTTTTCGATCCAGGCGACATTGGATTTATACGGGAACACGCCATGAAAGCCCGTGTTTCCGTCGGTAGTCCCGAATTGATGATAGACAAACACCGCCGACAGTACAATCACCAATCCGGCAATTGAGAGCACCTGCGCCAGCTTGAGGTCCTCGAGTTTTTGAGTGGCTTGTTTGAGCTTGCCTTTAGCTGCGTTCGCACCATGCAGCGATTTGAGTTCGGTTTTACAGGTCTCAAGCTCTGCGGGGGCGGGAGCAAACGTGTTGTACAGCTCTGCCGCAAGCAGAATCACTGCGAAATATAAGAACGCCGAAAAGCGTTCCAGCAACATGGAGCGGACGACAAAACTCCAAAACAAGAAGCCGTAGGTGACTAAATTGACCAGCACCACGCTTCGCTCGTCTTTTTTGTACATAAAATTCTGCAAGCTCAGTGCCAACACGCAGAACAGAATGGGGATAATCAAAAAGTGCGCACCCAGCGGCTGCATGTAATAGGTGTCGCGGTACTGCGGATAGATGTAAGTATAGCCGAGTTCCAGTAATTGATTATAAAAAATATGAATCAATCCGAACAACACGACATAACCGCCCAGCACCCATTTTTTCGGGCGGATCCAAACGAGGAAATAGACCGGCAGCATCAGCAAAACCGCTTTGTGTATGGTTGCCGCTGCTCCGATGATTGCAGCATATGGGATGAAGTTTAACACCCACGCCTTTACCGAGTCCTTCTTTTTATAGAGAAATCCGAACGCCCAGAAGGCCATGGCGAGAGCGATGCTCTGGCGCATATAGTTGAGGGTCGAATAAAAGAAAGTCAGGGTCACATAGATGAAGGTCGAGATCCACACATTTTTCGAGAACCGATAGATGAACACTGCCGCCGAGAGCAACATAAACGCCGCCAAAATACCAAACAGGGTGAGATAGCCGATGTTCAGTTTGGCGCAGATATTCTCAAGCAGCACATAGCCGGCTTCCTGGCCTTCACCGGAAAGGTCAAAGAAGCTGACACCTCCGTTTAAACGACGTTTTTGCAGCTCCAGGATCACGGCATAACTGTCGTAGTCAAAGCCGATACCGAACCGAAAAACAGACAGCAAAAACATGTACCCGAACGTGGTCGTCAGGTAAATGCCGTTTTTAAGTTTGGTCGGCTTTTTGTAGGTCAGCGCAATGCCGAGCCCGACAATCAAGATCAGGTTGATGTAGTAAACTAACATTTCTCAAACTCCGATATTCTCAGATTGGCCTTTTTAATGATCTCATAGGCCTCGTCGCAGAATTTCTTGGATCGGTCATAGGCATACAGGCCGTTTTGTTCCTGTTCGATGTCGGTCATCTGGGTATAACAATAGCCGACGATATCCGGGCTGGACTGCATGGCGGCGGTGAGAAAATCGAATCGCTCGGCGACTTCCATATCCGATTTCGGGGCGTCTCCGTAACCCCAGCCGTCGTTGCGTCCGGGTGCCCAGCGCGCGCCGCCGAATTCGCTGATCCAAAACGGCGTACCGTTCTTGTGCTGACGGTCGGTGTAATTATCATAGAGGTCGTCATACTTTTTACCGCGGTAGCGCTCGTCGTAGACGGCCTTTTTCTGTTCGTAGTCATGGATATCATACAGGTCGGTGATCACATGGTAGTTGCCGCTGGTGTCGATGCAGGGGCGGGTGGGGTCATAGGCCTTGGTCGCCAGATAGACGACCCGCAATAAATCGTCGTCTTGACGCATGCCGCTGCGATCCCAAGTTTCGTTGAACGGGCACCAGCCGATGATGGCCGGGTGCGAAAAATCGCGGCTCATGATTTCGAGCCATTCGGGCAAAAAGATGCCGATGCCTTTGGCGGATTGATCCATGCCCCAGTTGGCGTGCTCACCCCAGACGATATAGCCCATCTTGTCGGCCCAATACAGCCAGCGTTCCTCAAACACGCGCTGATGCAGCCGTGCGCCGTTAAAACCGATGGCTTGTGAGAGTTCGATATCACGTTTGAGCGCTTCATCGGTCGGAGCGGTATAGATGCCGTCCGGCCAAAAGCCCTGATCGAGCACCGTGCGCATAAACAGCGGCTTGCCGTTGAGATATAACCCTTTTCCGCGAATCTCGACCGTGCGGATGCCGAAATAGCCGTCGGCGGTGTCAAGCACTTTTCCGGTGCGGACGAGTTCGTATTTGACGTCGTAAAGTGTCGGGTTGCCGGGCGCCCAGAGCTCGGGGTTTTCGACCGTGAAATCGAGGCGGGTGACGGTTCCGGCACAGGGCTGTTCTGCGGTCGCGACGGCTTTTCCGTTTAAAGAAGCCGTGACGCGGGCGACAAGGTCTTTTTTGCAGCCGTCGATGGAGAGCTCAACGCCGACCGCGCCGTTTTTATAGTTCGTAAAGACCCGGACGCCGGTCATATAAGTATCGGGTAAAAATTCGAGCCAAACGGTCTGCCAAATGCCGGTGGTGCGGGTGTAGTCGCAGCCGTGGGAGTGGTAGCGCTCGCTCTGCTTGCCGCGCGGCTGTTTTGCGTTGCGGTTATCGTCACGGGCGCGCAAAACGAGGGTGTTGTCACCTTCTTGGGCGTATTGGGTCAGTTCGAGCGAGAACGAGGCATAGCCGCCTTTGTGCGTGCCGACCTTTTCGCCGTTCAGCCACACGGTGGATTCGTAATCGACTGCGCCGAAGTGCAGCAGAATGCGCCCCGAGAGCTCGTCCGCAGAGAGCTTAAAAGTGCGCCGGTACCAGACCGCGTTCATAAAGTCGGTATATCCGATGCCCGAGAGTTTGGACTCGGGGCAGAAAGGGACATTGATTTTTTGGGAATATTTTTTCTCGAGCAGGCCTCTTGCCTCGCCGCTGTCGCCGAAGTCAAATTCAAAGTCCCACTCGCCGTTCAGATTTCGCCAATTCGACCTGCAAAACTGCGGTCTGGGATATTCGGTGCGCATGATTTTCATGGATAATACCTCCGATTCAGATGGTTTTATTTTAACGAAACAAGGAGGAAATGTCAAGCGAGCGGGGCAATACGATTGCACTTTTGCCGTAATTGTGGTATAATGAACGCATAAATGAATTTACTTGAAAGGTCGTTTTTGCTATGAAAGTGCTTGTCGAAACCTCCGCGCGTCATATCCATGTCACAAAGGAAGCGCTTGAGACCCTGTTCGGAAAGGGCCATGAGCTCACCATAAAGAAAAATCTCTCCCAACCGGGCGAATTCGCCTGTGAGGAGCGCCTTGACGTCGTCGGCCCGAAAAATACCATCAAGGGTGTCACCATCCTCGGACCCTGCCGCCCCGCCACGCAGGTCGAGCTCTCGCTGACCGATGCCAGAACCATCGGCATCGCAGCCCCCGTGCGCGAATCCGGCGATACCGCGGGAACCCCCGGCTGCAAGCTGGTCGGACCCGCCGGTGAATACGAGCTCAAAGAGGGTGTGATTGCGGCAAAACGCCACATCCACCTGACCACCGAAAAAGCCAATGAGGCCGGTGTGGAGAATAAGCAGATCGTCTCGGTCAAAATCGAGACCAAAGACCGTTCATTGACACTCGGCGATGTGGTCATCCGCGTGCGCGACAGCTTTGCACCTGCGATGCACATCGACACCGACGAAGCCAACGCCGCCGGTGCATCCGGCGAGGTATGGGGCGAGATTATCAACTAATACAAACAGCAATATAATCTATCAATATAACGAAATGTAATATGCCAATACAGTAGTCATCCCGCTTTCGGCGGGGTGACTACTTAATTCTATGCATAATGGCCAAGTTATAATAAAACCACTTTAAATTCAAACTAAAATTAAAGTGGTTTTACCTAATGTGAAGCCACTTACCTTTTATCATCACCTTTTTTTAAGTGGCTTCACTATAATTTCGTTCATACTAATGCTGCTTTTTGACCGGTAAAGAGGTTAACAGGACGACATCCTTCTGCAGCGCAATATAATACTATTATCAATAAGTCATAACGGTAAAAACATAAACTTTTCCCCGCCGCTCTGTGGCGGGGATAAAGCTAAGACACATCTACCCCGCCAAAGGCGGGGTAGATGTGTTAATCCGTCTTATGCGATGAAGAAAATCAGTTTCTTTGATGGAACATTGCTTTGCGTATATAACGATTATTTTAAAATGTTTATTTTGGAATTAGAATAAGAGATAAAAAAGGGCATCACTTTATTTTTTACATCATCGTAGCGCTTTCGGTGGGGAGGGTTTCGGCAAATTGGGCACCCTCGGCGATGGGGATGAATATGTATATTACAATTAATGCAAGTACGATAACAGCGGTTATGATGCCGATGATAACCGCTAATCGGTTGGCGGCGCGGTTTTCTTTGGGGATATATTTGATCATCCGGTTGCGCTTGCCGGCGTGCTTGGCGTATGCGGGGATGCCGAATCCGAGCCATGCCGCTAAAATGATCCCGTAGGTCGCCCAGAGCCACCACGCCATGTTATAACTGACTTCACCGTATTTGCTGATGTGCTTGGTTGAATAAACGAGAAATAATAAGAGAACGGGTCCGATGAAAAGCAGTATGAGCCGCGAAAACGTATCCAGCCAGACCTTGTCGGGCTTTATGATCACCGAGCGGAGAATACGCTCATCGGTGTTTTTTAAGTCGTCAGCGCCGCTTTTGTTCCAGACCTCGGCGGCTTCTTCCTCGGTTAAAAACTCGTCGGTGGACTTGCCGCATTCAGGGCATTCGCAATAATAAGCGTCCTGTGCTTTATAGGAGGTTCGGGTTTCATAGGCATGCATAAGCTCGGCTTTGCCTGTGCAGATAGGGCATTCGTTTAAGTAGACGGACATGATACAGCTCCTTTCGGGGACAAGAGTGGAAGATTGTGGATGGTGTTGGGCAAAAAAATATCAATCGCCTTATGTAACTTATTATACTACTTTTTGGAAGTTTCGTAAAGACCGTGGGCGAAAATATAATCCCGAACCGATGGCAGCAAAAGCCCCTCGGTAGAGAGACCGTTTTTCAAGCGGTCGCGGATCTCGGTGGAACTCACGGGCAGCGGCTCGTACGGCAGCAAAATGACCGAAAAACCGAGCGCCTGAAGATAATCGGCGTGTTTTTGCAATGCTTCCGTCTCTCCGCTGTTTCGGCAAACGCCGACAAAAAAGACATCCTGCGCAATCAAGGGAGCGTATTTCCAAGTTTGAACCGTCAAAAACATATCCGCTCCGGTCAACAGATACAGCTTTTGCCCCGGTTTGGCGAACTCCTTGACCGTCAGGTAGGTAAAACTGACCCCGCCGCGCGCAAGTTCAAGGTCGCTGACCTCAATTTGGGGATGTCCGTCAAAGGCGAGTTTGCACATGGCAAATCGGTCCGCCCCGGATGTATGTTTTTGACCGACTTTGAACGGGGAATTAGCCGCCGGAAGTACGATCAAACGGTCAAGATCGAGTTGCCTGACCGCTTCGAGCGCGAGCTTGCGGTGGCCTTCGTGCACCGGGTCGAAGCTGCCGCCGAAAATTCCTATCCCTTTGTCCGCCATGTCTATTTATCCTTTTTCTTGCGGTAGAGCACAAACCGACGGCCGATCACTTGTACAACCTCGGAATTGGTTTTTTCGGCCAGCGCGGCAGCCGCTTCGGCAGCCGTGATCGGGCCGGTCTCGAGCACGCAGCCCTTGATCAACTCACGCGCTTCCAGCGCATCGTTGGCCTGTGCGACGACGTTTTCAACAATGCCGCTTTTGCCGATTTGCAAAATGGTCTCGATGGTGTTTGCCGCAGCCCGCAGCTGCGCACGTTGTTTGGAGTTCATTCGGTATCCCTTTCATCTGGTTGCGCCGAGCAGTTCGATCAGTTTCCTGACGGCATCGGCGCGGTGGCTGATTTGGTTCTTTTCGTCTTGACTGAGTTCGGCAAAGGTCTGTTCATAACCAACCGGTTGAAAGATTGGGTCGTAGCCGAATCCGTTGGAACCGCGCGAGCGGTCGATGATACGGCCTTCGCAGATTCCTTCGCATTCCGTGATTTTTCCGCCTTTTTCGATCAGGCACAGGGCGCAGACAAAGCGCGCCGTGCGCTGTTCGGGTACAACATTTTTTAACTCGTCGAGCACTGTCTGACGGCGCTTGCCCGGTTCGGCGTAGCGGGCCGAATAGATGCCGGGTCTGCCGTCGAGCACATCCACACAGAGTCCGCTGTCGTCGGCGATCACGTTTTCGCCGCAGAGGTCATACAGGGCCTGTGCTTTGATGCGGGCGTTTTGGGCAAAGGTCGAACCGTTTTCATCGACCTCGGGCATATTGTCCGGGACTGCGATTTCAATATCATATGCGGCAAATAAATCGGCAAACTCCCGCGCTTTTCCGGGGTTTCCGGTGGCTAAAAAAATCTTCATAACAGCGCTTCTGCGAATTCAACGGGGTCAAATTCGCGCAAATCCTCGATTTTTTCGCCCAGACCGATAAATTTGACCGGCAAACCGAGTTCGGCGCGAATCGGGATCACGATGCCCCCCTTGGCGGTGCCGTCCAATTTGGTCAGCACGATGCCGGTGATCTCGTTGGTTTTGGAAAATTCCCGCGCTTGGTTAACCGCATTTTGTCCGGTCACGCCGTCGAGCACAAGCAGCGTCTCGACATCGGCGTTCGGCAGACGGGTTTTTAAAATGCGCCCCATCTTTTCAAGTTCGTCCATCAGGTCTTTTTTGTTGTGCAGCCGGCCTGCGGTGTCGCAGATTAAAATATCGGCTTCGCGGGCTGTCGCCGCCGTGATGGCATCAAACAATACCGCCGCAGGATCGCTGCCCTGCTGCTGCGTGACGATGGCGACCCCGGCGCGCTGCGTCCAGACCTCAAGCTGTTCAATGGCTGCCGCGCGAAACGTGTCTGCCGCCGCAACGATGACCTTTTTGCCCTGCGCGTGGTACTTCGCCGCCATTTTGCCGATGGTGGTGGTCTTGCCCGCGCCGTTGACACCGATGACCATAATGACCGACGGCTTGGTGGTCAGCTTCATGGTATTGTCGCCCGAGAGCATGTCCGCGATGATTTCACGCAGCGCGTTTTTGGCCTCGTCGGGGGTTTTCAGGCGGTCTTTGCGCACCTTTTGGCTGAGCTCATCGGTGATTTTGGCGGCGCAGACCGCGCCGACATCGGCGGTGATCAACGCGTCCTCGAGTTCTTCGTAGAGCTCGTCATTGATCTCGGCTTTTGCCCCAAATACCGCGGCTAATTTTTGCGCGAAACTTTCGCGCGTTTTTTTCAGATTGGAGAAAAGTCCCATGGTGATCCTTTCGTTATCGGAGATCAAAGTCATTTTAAAGATCATACCCCGAGGATGGAAGCGCAAGCTATGCAGCGAACGGTTTGATGGTTCTGAGACGCGTTTGGGACACGGAAACCGCAATACGGTTTCCGATGGTGCCATCGCCGCTATATTTTAATTCCGAGTTTCTGCTCGACGTCGGTGATGTTGAGTTCGATGATCTTGGAGATGCCGCCGGTCTGTCCGGCTTGGCGCATCGTGACGCCGTAGAGGGTGTTGGCGATCTCCATGGTGCCGCGGCGGTGGGTGATGACGATAAACTGAGTATTGTCGCACATGGCGGAGAGATATTCCGAAAACCGGCGGACATTGACTTCGTCGAGCGCCGCTTCAATCTCATCAAGCAAGCAAAACGGCGACGGTTTGACCTTTAAAATTGCAAAATAGATGGCGATTGCAAGGAAGGACTGCTCGCCGCCCGAGAGCTGTTCGAGGTTTTTGATGCTCTTGCCCGGCGGCTGTGCTTTGATCTCAATGCCGCAGTCGAGCACATGCTCGGGGTCTTCGAGCAACAATTCCGCACGCCCGCCGCCGAAGAGTTGGGAAAAGACCGTTGAAAATTGCTTATTGATCTCGGCAAAGGTCTTTTCAAACATCTCGGTCATGGTGGCGTTGAGTTCGGTAATTAAATTGCGCAACTTATCGCGGGATTTCTCAATGTCGTCAATCTGTTTTTTGAGGTCGTTATACTGTTTGCTGACCTCGGCGTATTCCTGCTCCGCACCGGTGTTGACACTGCCGAGTGCACGGATTTTTTCACGTAGTTTTGAAAGCGTTTTATTGGCCTCGGCAAGATTTTGAATCGGGCTGGCCTTTTTGGCAGCCTCGGAGCGGGTGATGCCGTATTCATCCATCAAACGGGCAACCGTAGAATCGAAATCGCGTTGGGCGGCCATGCGGCGCTCTTGCAAACGGGCTTGTTCGGCGACAAGGGCCTCGCGCCTTGCCATAATGGCCCTCTCGGCTTCGCGCGCTTCTCGCATACGGCGCTCGGTGGTCTCGCGCAGGGCGATGGTGGCGTTGATGCGTTCGGTGATGTCGTTGACCTTGTCGGTCAGCTCCGTAATCCGCTTATTCAAGGCGGTGATGGTCTGTTGATTGGTCTGTTCGGCGGCCTCGATGGCGCTCTTTTCGCATTCGAGCGCGGCGATCTGTTCGGCCTTGGTTTTGGCGTCTTCGCCCGCAACAGTGATGCCGTTTTCAAGAATGCCGATGTCCTTGCGGTTTTCGGCGATTTTGAGCTTTTTATCGGCGATATCGGCAAGCAATGTTTCACGGCGGGTGAAAAAGTCGGTTCTGCCCTCGGAGAGCGCACGGCTCTCGGCGGTCTTTTCGTCGAGCATCAAAGAGGCCTTATCAAGCTGCGCCGCTGAGACGGAAAGCGCTTTTTGATCGGTTTCGAGCTGTTTGGTCAGGTTTTTGATTGCCACTTTGCTGTTGGCGATCAGTTCCGAGAGTTCGTCCTGCTGACGCTGCGCCGAGGTGAGCGAGAGGTCAATGCGCACTTTTTCCTCGGATAATCCCGAGATGGTCTCAGCTTGCGTATCCACCGCGCGTTGGGCGGCGACGACTTCGGGCGCTAGCGCCTCAAGGTCAGCTTTAAGCGTGTCGCTTTGCTTTCTGAGTTTGGCGGCGGTTTCGCGCAGCGTCTTGATCTGGTTGCTGCGGGAGAGCGCACCGCTGCCTTTGCCGAGTGATCCGCCGGTCAGTGAGCCGCCGGAGTTGACGACCTGCCCGTCGAGCGTGACGATGCGGTATTTATAACCGTTTGCCTTAGCCGCCGATAACGCGCTGTCAAGGTCTTCGAACACGGCGGTGCGACCGAGCAGACGGCGCATAACACCGGTATATTTTGTGTCGTATTGAATCAAATCCGCGCCGATGCCGATATATCCGTTTTTACCCGCAAATTCGCGTTCGGGAAGCAAATCACCCGTGACGGCGCTGACCGGTAAAAAAGTGGCGCGGCCTAAATTATTCTGTTTTAAAAAGTTGATCGCATACTTGGCCTGCTGATCGTCGTCGGTGACAATATGCTGCAAAGCGCCCCCGAGAGCGATTTCAATGGCGGTCGCATATCGGTCGGGCACGGTGATTAAGCGCCCGATCACACCGCAGATGCCTTTTAACGTGCGGCTTTCGAGCACCGCTTTGACCGCACCGCCGTAGCCCTCCATCTGCTGTTCCATGTCCTCAAGGGTTTGGGCTTTGTGCAGGGCTTGTCCGATCTCGACTTCCAGACGGCCGATGTTTTCACGGGTGCCGTCCTGTTTGACGCGCAGGTTTTCGAGCTTTAACACAAGTCCTTCGCGGCTGTTACGGCATTTGGTGATGTCGGCGGTGATGCGGGCGCTGTCCTCGGCTAAAAATTTGGCTTCCTCGCGGGCCTCCGCTAACTGCGGGGTGCGGATATCCAGCGCCTCGCGGTGTTCGGAAAGCCGCTGTTCGGCCTGTTCGATGTTGGATTTGATTTGAACCTGCGTAATCTTAAGGTCGTTGACTTTTTGGGATGCGGCCTCGATCTCGTTGAATAATTCCGTAAAACGCTTTTCCGCGCCGCCGGTCTCAGCGTTCAGTTTGGCGAGCGCCGCTTCGGTCTCGGCAATGCCGCCTTCGAGGGCCTTGCACTCAGATTCCCGTTCGGTGATCTGTTTTTTGCTTTCGGTTTTAAAGGTGCTGTTGTCGCCTATGGATTGTTCGAGTTGCTTTTGCTGTTCGGTGATGCGGGCGATGTCGGATTGACGGTGGGCACTGTCGCTCTTGGCAATTTCGATTTTAGAGCGGCAATCGGAAATCTCATCACTGTGGGTGTCGGTCTCGCGCCTTAAAGAATCGATTTTTAATATGTAGGTTTGGGAGTCGTTAAAAACATCTTGTATGGCTTGTTCGGCCTTTCGGCTCTCAATTTCGCTCTCGGCGGCCTGCGCTTTGGCGGATTCCTCATCCATTTCGCATTTTTTAACGGCGGCTTCGCTTTTTTGGATGGTATTCAGCCAGACGCCGAGTTCAAGCCCGGTCTTTTCGGCGGAAAGCGCAATGTACTCCTTGGCTTTGATGGCTTCGAGGCGCAGAGGTTCGACGCGGGATTCCAAAACGCCCGCGATGTCGGTGAGGCGCACGAGATTTTCTCCGGCTTTTTCAAGGTTTTTTTCAGCATCCTCACGGCGAAACCGGTGCTTTGAAATACCGGCGGCCTCTTCGAAAATTTCGCGGCGCTCTTCGCTCTTGGCTGAGACGACCTCGGCGATTTTGCCCTGCCCGATCAGCGAATAGCCGTCGCGCCCGAGTCCGGTGTCCATAAACATCTCTAATAAATCCGCAAGGCGGACGGGTTTTTTATTAATGAGGTATTCGGTCTCGCCGCTGCGATAAATGCGGCGGGTGACACAGACCTCGTTTTCGTCAATATCGAGGGAACGGTCAGTGTTGTCAAGGGTCAACGAGACCTCCGCGAGCCCTGAGGCGGGGCGGTCGGCGGTACCCAAAAAGATGACGTCCTCCATCTTTTTGCTGCGCAGCGCCTTGGAAGAGCGTTCGCCGAACACCCATCGAATCGCATCACTGATGTTACTTTTTCCGCAGCCGTTCGGCCCGACCACAACGGTCACACCCCGCCTGAAATTGAGGCAGGTGCGCTCGGGGAACGACTTGAAACCGAACATCTCGACGGATTTTAAGAACATGCTCTTTGAAGTCCTTTCGCAAAGTTTATGAACAGCGGGTTGGGTTTTAAAAATTGAAATACTTATTATAAAGAGGTTAACCTGTGTTCACATGTGTGCGTCGAAAATTCCCCTCCGTGGAGGGGTGGCATGAACGATACGGATGTTCATG
>CAZTDA010000025.1:0-11367 GCA_964612155.1 uncultured Eubacteriales bacterium
CTTTTTCATCACTATAATACCTTTCTTTTTTCGACAAACCGGACGGCATCAAACAACACGCAGACAGCCGGACGGTTATGGGATTTTCAGCATTATTATACACCCGACACCCGCACTTAGCAACCGATTGCGGAATCTTGACAAAAAAGGACAGTTTCGATATACTGATGACCGACATTTTATAGAAAAGCCGAGACCCAAAATAAACAATAACGGGAGAACATAAACATGTTAATTCGATGGGCAACAGAAACCGACCTTCCGGCGTGGATTACGCTTGCAACAGAGGTGTCGCCGATTTTTCGCCACCCGGATGATATGGGCAAAGACCCGGAATTCATCTCCTACGCCAAAAGCAAAACCGGAAAATTCGAAGCCCTCACCGCTGTCGATGATAAAAGCGGAGTCAATATGGGCTTCATCGGGTTTTCGCGCACCTATAACCGCATCACCTGGTTTGCCGTCGGAAAAGATTATCGAAACAAAGGCATCGGCGACCGCTTGCTGAAAACCGCACTGCGCCAACTCGACCCCACCAAGCCCATCACGGTCGAAACCTTCCCCGAGGGGTATGCGCCGGGCATCCCCGCCAAGAACTTGTACCGCAAAGTCGGATTTGTTGAAACTCAATCCGATCTCACAGGCCCGCACAACGTGCCGATCTGCCGCATGACGCTACATATGACGGAACAGTTGAAAAAAGCGTTGGTCGACGAGCTTTATACCATTGAGCAGTAACACTTTATAAATCGTTTTACATATGAAAGGAACTTTTTATGCCATTTGAACTCACCTTTCTCGGAACCGGCGCCGCCGATTTCCCGCCGGAGCTTGAAACCGCCTGCAAACACCGCTTTGACAACGACATCCGCCGCTGTTCGTCGGTATTGGTCAACGGCCATATCCTCATCGACTGCGGGCCGCACACCGTCGGCGCGCTCAACATCTTAAAAGTCCCGCTCTCGTCCATCACCGACCTCTTTATCACCCATCTGCACGACGACCATTTCCGCCCCGAGGCCGTTTCGGAACTGATCGCAAACGGCGCAAAGCCGCGCATCTGGTGCAGAGCCGATGCCGACTTACAACTTCCGGGCGTCCGGATAAACAATATCATCCCCTTGACCGAATACGATTGCGGCGGTATCACGGTCAGCGCCATCGAAGCCAACCACGACGCTTTTCCGTTGCACTATATTTTTCAATGCGGCGGCAAAAAGTTTTTCTACGGCTGCGACGGTGCGTGGATGTTAAATAAGGGCTATTATTATCTCAAAAACGCCGCATTTGACGCGATGATCCTCGATGCCACCGTCGGTGATTACGAGGGCGATTATCGCATGGCGGAGCATAATTCCATACCGATGATCCGCATGATGTTGAAGTCATTTGCCGCGTTCGGCCTCACCATGCCGAACACCGAGATTTATCTTTCGCACATGTCCCGCAATCTGCACCATGACACCCACGCCGAGCGCACCACCCGCCTCGCCCCCGAGGGTTTGACCCCGGTCTGCGACGGCATGACCATTCGGATATAAAATAAAAAAATCCCGCCATATTTCCCCTTTTTGTTTTCGTGCGAGGAAATGATGTCGGGTTGCTTCATCGTTTACGCTATGCAAAGACGGATTGCGTGCTTATCGGTGCAAGCACACAATCCGTCTCTTTGTGTGTGATTTTACTTTTTTATTGTTCAGCTTCTAAACGACAGACCACCGCGCTCACCATTCGGCGATCTTTGATTTTATTGATCTTGATGTGCAGCCCAAACTCCTCAAGCTCCGGGGTGCTCCCGTCGTCCGGAATGGTTCCGAGCGCGCCGAACACCAGCCCGCCGAAGGTGTCGTATTCGTCATCGGGCAGCATCACGCCGATCTGCTCCGATACTTCGTCCAGCTCCGCACTGCCCTGAATCCGCCAGGTCTTGGAGTCAATCCGCTCAATTTCCGGGGTCTCCTTGGGCGCGGTCATATCGTCGTCCAAATCGCCCACCAGCTGTTCCAGCAAATCGTTCATCGTCACAATCCCGGCCATGCCGCCGTATTCGTCGATCGCAACGGCAAAATGGTTGCGGGATTTTTTCATGTCGCGAAACAGCATATCCGCGCGCACCGTCTCGGGCACAAAATAGGCCGCTCTCACCGCGTTTTTCATCACGTTCTCCCGCGTGCGGTTTGCAAGGCGCAAATAGTCCTTGGCATATAATAACCCCACAACGTGATCCGGTGTCTCGTCGCAGACGGGATAAATCGAATGGCGGCTCTCTTCAACGGTCTGCGCCCACTGCTCGTCGGTCTCGTCTAACCAAAGCAGCGAGACCTCGGTGCGGTGGGTCATCACATCCCCGGCGGTGATGTCATTAAACTCAAAAATATTTTGAATCATGCTCTGCTCGTCAGGTTGAATGGTCCCTTTTTGCTTACCCGCATCCAGAATCATGCGGATCTCCTCTTCGGCGTTATCGCTCTCCCTGCCGCTCGGATCAATGCCGAATAATCGCAGCAGTCCGTTGGTTGAGACCGTGAACAGCCACACCGCCGGTCTGAATACCCGCGAGACCGTAAAGATCAACCCGGACATACTGAGGGCAATGTTTTCGGCTCTTGTCATGGCGATCCGCTTGGGAAGCAGTTCTCCGAGCAGCACCGTAAAATAAGTCAGCAGCAGCGTGATCAGCGCCACCGACAAAATGTTGACCACCGCCGGCGGAATGGCAATGCCGACTCTGACAAACCAGTTCACCAGCCGGTCGGAAAAGTTTTGTGTGGCGACGGCGCTGCTTATCAGATTCACCAAAGTGATGCCCACTTGAATCGTCGCCAAAAATCCCGCCGGTTCATTGGTCAGTTTGGACAGCCGCAATGCGCGCTTGTCCCCTGCGGCGCACAACTGCGCGAGCTTGTTGTCGTTCATCGAAATCACCGCAATCTCCGCACAGGCGAAAATCGCATTCAGTGATATAAATACCAGCTGCAGCAAAAGCAGCCATAATAAAGGCGTATCAGCCAAAACAAAAAACCTCCATACATTTTCAATGTTCCCGTTTAAGGGTCAAGTCATTCTTTTTTTATACAGTTTACATATTTATTATCATTTACAGCGCACGCAGAAAACAAAAAATACACGACAAAAAGGACAGGATTTTTTTAATCTTGTGTCCTTGCCGTGTATTAAATAAGTATAATTGTTAAAATCCGAGTTTCGTCGGTCCGGCGATGAAGCCGAATCGGAGGAAGCGCTCACTGTCTCACACCCGTCCTTTCGGCACTATTCTATCACTGCCGCCCTCACTTGTCAAATCCGGTGCTTATATTAATCTTAAAAAATTCTTTGAAAAAATCGATATAAAGCTCCAAAAGCAATATTTATTAAAAACTGATTTACTTCATCGAATAAGACAGATTCACACATTCACCCCGCCGAAAAGCGGCGGTGACGAAGGCGCGGGGTAAATGTGTCCTTTATCGTCAGAACTTATTGATAATAGTATTAAAATTCAAAGTGCTATTGCTTTTTGACAACCACGCCGCCGGTTTTAAAGATGCTGTCTGCCGGGATCACACCGCGCACGCTCGACAGCGGATAAATATTGGTATTGCGCCCGATCACCGTACCCGGATTCAACACGCTGTTGCAGCCGACTTCGACAAAGTCGCCCAAAATCGCACCGAGCTTGCGCCGCCCGGTCGCAAGGCATTCGCTGCAGTCCTTGACCGCCACATCGGTTTTGTCGCTCTTGACGTTCGAGGTGATCGCCCCCGCGCCCATGTGTGCTTTGTACCCCAACACCGAGTCTCCGACATAATTAAAATGCGGCACCTGAACCCCGTCGAACAGAATCACATTTTTCAGTTCGGTCGAGTTGCCGACCACACAGCCGTCGCCGATCAAAACGCTGCCCCGGATAAACGCGCACTGGCGCACTTCGGTCTTGTGCCCGATGATGCAGGGTCCCTTGATAAAAACCGATGGATAAATTTCCGCATCTTTCGCAATCCAGACATCCGGCTGCGGGTGAAGATATTCCTCCTCGGACAGCGTCGCTCCAAGCTCAAGAATAAAGCTCTTTAACTTGTCAAGCGCCTCCCATGGATACTGCGTACCTGAAAGCAGCGGCGCGGCTTTGGTCTTGGTCAAATCAAACAATTCGGCGGTTGTGTAAATCATACAATCCTCCTATTCGTCACGCCAGCATTCCCACGTCTTTGATCGCGGCGATAATGCTGTCGACCAGTTCCTCACAGGTCTTTTTATCCGCCGCTTCGGCCATCACGCGCACCAGCGGTTCGGTTCCGCTCTTACGCAGCAGCACACGTCCGCTGTCGCCGAGTATTGCCTCGGCTTTTGCCACGGCTTCTTTGACCGGTGCGGCGTTCAGCGCCCCGTCCTTGTCTTTGACACAGACATTTTTCAGCACCTGCGGGAATTCCGTCATCGGCTCCGCGAGTTTGGAAATCGGCTGTTTGTTTTCAATCATGGCCTCCATAAGCTTGATGGCGGTGATAATGCCGTCGCCGGTGTTGGCATATTTGCGGAAAATAATATGCCCCGACTGTTCGCCGCCGATCAGATGGCCGTTTTTCACCATATTTTCATAGACATATTTATCGCCCACGGCGGTTTTTTCGTATCCGATGCCGAGCTGATCAAGCGCTTTATAAAGCCCGAAGTTGGACATCACGGTGGTCACGACCTTGGAATCGCCCAGCTTCCCGAACTTTTTCATGCTCGTCGCACAGATGTACATAATTTTATCGCCGTTGATGACCTCGCCGTTTTCGTCTACCGCAAGGCAGCGGTCGGCGTCGCCGTCAAACGCAAATCCGACATCCAACGAATTGCCGACCACGAATTTTTGCAGCCCCTCAATGTGCGTCGAACCGCATTTCAGGTTGACGTTCAACCCGTCCGGGGTGTTGTTGATCACATGGGTCTCTGCGCCCAGCGCGTCAAACACACTTTTTGCAATCATCCAGGTGCTGCCGTTGGCGCAATCCAAACCGACCTTTTTACCCCGATACGAGTTTAACGCCAACGAGATCAGATAACCGATATAACGGTTTCTGCCCGAATAGTGGTCGATGGTGCGCCCGATCTTCTCACCGGTGGCCAGCGGCAGGCGCGCAATTTCTCCGTCGATATACCGTTCAATTTCGGCTTCAATTTCAGAATCCATCTTTTCGCCGTTGCGGTTAATCAGTTTAATGCCGTTATCCTGAAAGGCGTTGTGACTTGCGCTGATCATAATGCCGCAGTCAAAATCCTCGGTGCGCGCCACATACGAGACGCTCGGCGTGGTGGTGACATGCAATATGTACGCATCTGCACCCGATGCGGTAATCCCCGCGCATAACGCCGCCTCATACATATAACTGCTTCTGCGCGTGTCTTTTCCGATCACGATGCTGCACTTGTGATCCCGACCGAAATACCAACCGAGATAATTGCCGATCAAAAAGGCCTGATCGACCGTCAGATCGACATTTGCCCCGCCGCGAAACCCGTCTGTTCCGAAATACTTGCCCATTCATGCTCTCCTTATATAATTGTATTAGAATACAACCTCGCCGATCCGGCGGGTTTGTTGCCGTGGCTTAAAGTCCTGCGGCCGCCGCTTTGTCTAAATACACCTCAACAAACGGATGCAGCTGCAACACCGACGCCGGCACTTCGGGGGTCACTTCACCCAAAAGGGCCTTCGCCACGATGTCGGCTTTGTCTTCGCCCAGTGCGATTAAAATAATCTTTCTCGCGTTCATCACGGTTTTAATGCCCATGGTAATCGCATGTGTCGGCACTTCGTCAATCGAGTTAAAAAACCGCGCGTTTGCCTCTCGGGTCATCTCGGTCAGCTTCACTTGGTGCGTCTTGGTACCGAACGGCGTGCCCGGCTCGTTAAATCCGATGTGTCCGTCGTTGCCGATACCGAGCAGCTGTAGGTCAATTCCGCCTGCGGCTAAAATTGCCTCATCATAAAGCGGTGCAGCGTCGATATCCATTCCGGACGGCACATGGGTATTGATGCGTTTGATATCGATTTTCGAAAACAGATTATCCTCCATAAACCGGCGATAACTCTGTTCCTCGGTACCCTTCATGCCGACATATTCGTCGAGGTTAAAGGTTTTTGCATGTTTAAAGCTGATTTCCCCCGCTTTGCATAACCGCGCCAGTTCCCCGTAAAGTCCCAACGGCGTAGAGCCGGTAGCGAATCCGAGTACGGCATCGGGCTTTTCACGCAGCAGTGTAACATAGTGTTTTGCCGCCGCACTTGCAATATTTTCAGGGGTATCAACGATGATTTTCATTTTTATAAATCCTCCGGAAATGGGTTTGCACAACCTGTATTTTTTGCACCATCCTATTATATTATCAATTTCAATTTTTTGCAACCAGCATGGATGCTATCGGGAAACCGCCGAATCGGTTTCCCGCGACTCAAACGCGTCATAAAATCTGCTGTCCGTAAACTTGATAACGCGCGTTTTCACCCTCGGCGGTTTTTATGCAGGGAATGGTCTTGTGAATGGGGTCAGGGAATTCACCATGTGAATTCCCCGGACAAATTATCCTGAAATTCGTCTGGCATCTGGTGGGATTCAATCCTCAATGTATTTATAATAACAAATTCGGGGGCGGAGATTCCTCCCCGCTCCCGGTCTGCTAACCCTCCAAAATTCCCAAAACCTCTTTATACTGGGCTGTCTCCCTGAACCCATCTTCAAACGAATACTGCGCAATCATTTTTTTCGCATGTTCCCGCAGGTTTTCCCTGTATGTCGGAATCCGACTTTTTTCGGTCACCAACCCCTTCACGAGCGGCGAGGTTTGCTCAATCTGTTCCGGCAGCCCATCAAACCACTTTGCCAACTCTGCTCCTTTCTTCAAATAGGTGACGGCCTCCTCATGACGCCCGCACCGATACGCATAATTCCCCGCATGTAGACAGGTGTTGATCGCATATAAACTGCTCTTCCCGTAATCTCCGTCGGGATATACCGCCTCATACACCGAAATCAAGGTCTTTGCGGCCCCGAATTTTTCTTCCGGCGTATACTCGCTGGGCCAAAAGAACCCGTTGCTGATTGCGCCGCCGAACAGATACATCAACTCCCGCACCGTATTTTTGCAGGCCTCCCGATGCTTTTCTCCCGCCGGATACAGAATCGTTGACACAAAGTCGCGCCCGTTCTGCATCAGCGGCATCTCGTCCAAAATCTTTTCCATATCCGAAAGGTGAATCCCGCTTTTTTCGACAAAACTCAATCGTTTATACAGCATGCAAATCAGCTTTTTCGCCCAAATTCGGATGCTGTCTTCGGTGCAGTACTCGTTGATGTTCTCATAGATCGTCCGCGCCTCGTCCAAAATCTCAAGCGCACCCTCGTTTGCCGTGTTTTTCTCATTAATCAATGCATTCAGATACCGAACCAACAGCCGAAAATCACCCGGGAACTCGGTGATTGCCTCCTTCATCTTCGCACGCACTTTACTGACATCGTCGGGTTTCCAAAGCCGATAATATTCGTCAACATAATATTGCACCCGCTGCTCGCGTTCCGCCCGCCCCACTCCGAGCATGTCATCGACCGTGACCCCGAAGAACGAGGCAATCGCGGGAAGTATGGTGATGTCCGGAAAGGTCTCACCGCGCTCCCACTTGCTCACCGCCTGAAACGACACGCCGAAAAAATCGGCCAGTTTCTCCTGTGTCAGCCCCTTTTCTTTTCTCAGCCGCTTGAGGTTTTCTCCCAGATATACTATCATATACTCAACTCCTTTGAATCGAATCAACGGCGCCGTTGTGATTTCATCATATCCTTTTTCACTAGTGGAAACAATAACCGCGTTTTTGAGATATATTCTATTTTTGGTTGAATTTATCTATTATATATAGAAATTATAATTATAAAAAAGCGACTTGTCAAGCAAGCCGCTTTAATATTATCATGTCGTCTCGGTGTTTTTAGCTCTTGCCGACTCCGCCAGCCGAATCAATTCGGCGCAATCGCCCTTTTTCAAGTTTGCGATGTGCGTTTCAATCTGTTGGACTTCTCCGTCCGAAAAATCAATCTCGGTATATTTTTTCAACGTATCTTTCACGCCGCTCACCTTATAATCATCGTTCACCTGAATTGACGCCTTGTCCGCCTCGTTGCGGTAACAAAGTGCCGCCGCATAGACCGGCATCAAGAACGATACATCGATGCGGTGTTCTTTGGCCAGCCGATAAAGCCCCGTAATCCGGTCGTCGTTGCCCAGTTTGCGGCTCGGATCAGCGCCCACCCGCGCAATCGTGTCGCGCAAATTGACATTGGAAAACCGATATTGCAGCTTGATCAAAAAATCGAGCAGCGCGTCATAGCTCATTTTGCCCTCTGCGGCAATGGAACGTACCCCGACTAATCCCGCCTGCTCGACCAGATAGCGGATCGCCGGATCGCACATGGCCTCGTGAATGAACTCATATTTGCCCGCCGCCAAATACGCGCAGGCGCAGTGGCACATGTTGTGCACAAACAGTTTGCGCTGGATATACGGCTCAATCGGGTCGCAGAACAGCGTGTTAACGAGTTCCGGTTTCTTGCCGACCACCGCCGCGCCGTCGATTTGCAAAATCTCATACGGCTCTCCGCGCACCAGCAGCGGATCGTCCGCCTCGCCCTTAGCCAGTTCCGGCACCATCCGCCCGATACTCGCCTCGATAAACCCGACGTTCGCGTCCAGTTTCGCAATCGTCGCCTCGTCAAGATGTTTGCACACCTGCTCGCGCATATAATTGCCGGAGTCATTTAGGTTTTCGGCTAAAATGATATTGAGCGGCACTTTCCCCGCCTCGATGCGCGCCTTGATGCCCTCGGCGATCGGCTGCGCGATGTATTGCAGATTGCGCGCGCCGACGCTGGTCACCATCAAATCGGCGTCGAGCATTTCTTTGGCGGCGATTCCGGGCTGCGAGCTGTCCTCTGCGCGGAAGTTGTCGATATAAAATTCCTTGGTCTCGTCGTTGGTCACAAGCCGCACCGGATAGCGCTTTGCCTCGTTCAGCATGCGCACCAGGTCTTTTCCCAGCTCCAAAAACACGATCTCATATCCGCTGGCGTGCAGAATCTGACTGATAAAGCACCGCACCAATTTTCCCGCACCGTAAACAACCGCCCGTTTCCCCATAATGATTTGATCTCCGTTCACAAATAATTTCAAATTTACCCTGCTATCATACCGCAAAAATCCCAATATTACAAGTAGGGCGGAGTGCATCGAACCGCTGCGGTTCGTTTTACCCCGCCGAATGGGCTGTAAGCTCCTGAAATGTTCTTAATCCGTATTATGTAGTTGCGCTTACGATTCGCAGAGCAAAAGCGGTGGCTTCTTTTATGTCTTCAGCATTTGGATGGCTGGCGGAAACAAAAAGGATGCCTCCCCTACAAACATACTCATCAACTACTTTTATTCCCTTTTTTTCAAGCATACTGCGAATTTCGGTCTGTCTTTGCTTGCCCGAAGCGCAGCTTGTTACAAGCGCCACTCGCCCGGGCAAGGGCGTTTCCAGCCCCTTTATATATTCCAGTAGTTCCGGCATACTGACGCCACCGTAAATGCCGCCGACTACAAAAAGCAAGTCGACATGATTCAAAGCCGGTTTTGCGTTTATATTTTTTGCTTCAATGTTTAACGCCAACCCGATTGCTTCCGCCAATTTTTTTGAGTGCCCGGTTTTTGTCGCATAAATAACAGCGCTTTTATTCATTTTCGACACCCCCCGTTATTAACTTTTAAATCTTCGGTCGTGTTAAGCAGCTTTAAAAATCATACCGCAACAGATCGTTGTCACACCCAACCGTTACGGACTTTTTATTTAACGGCGGGATGAAATGAACCATAACGGTTTGTTTCACCCCACCCCATGTACATTCAACTTCTATATTATCACTATAAATGCATTAGTCGAATGCTTTTCGCGAGCTAATCAGCACGGACTGCTGTCCGCTCGGCGGGCTGTGGTCAGCCCGCCCTACCTTTACAATTCTGAATTCTAAATTATGAACTCTGAATTTGATTTACTCGCAATCCTCGCTGTCCAATTCCAGCGCCTTGATGTTCCCCTCCGGGTCGTCGATCAGCGTGCCGACATTTTCGGAGACGACATTGTACATCGCCAGCCGTCCGATGTCCGCGACCTCGCCAGCCGCCGATAAAAACACCGGCTCTTTTCCGGCCTTACAATATAGCTCGCTGTTGCGGATGACCATGCGCTTGATCTTGCCCTCGGCTGCGATATACGGGAAGGTCTGCGGCGTTTCGCCCTCGTCTTGAATGTGCAGCCCGTCGATGACCAGCGATTCCATCTGCGCCGGTGCGAACCCCATGCCTTTCATGTCGGAGATGCCCTCGAGCCAGATCACATAGCGGTCGTCGGTCGGGTCGCGGTAATAGATGTCCTTCAGCGTCATGCACTTATGTCTGCCCGAGATGCGGAACAAAAATCGCTTGGTGTAGGTGTAATCCGGATCGGTCTGGCGCAGGTCGACATTCTCAATCAAAATGCTGCCGTAATCGCTCTGGTAGCCCTTTGTGCGATAATCCCACGCGTGGATATAAAATCCGAAGCTTCGGTAAGTGCCCGTGACATTGCGGATGGTAAGCCGGTCAATCAAACTCTCGCGCGACAAAATCCGTACCACCTGCGACGCGTTGTCGGACATAATCGTATCCACCACAATATCGGTCATCGGCCCGGTGGTCGCCAGCGGATGCATCCAGTTGCGCGTCTCGCCGGTGACTTCTTCGTCGGCGTTCAGCGCAATCATATCGTCGCTGGTCTTGCCCTGCACGTTGCGAATCGTCAAAAACCGCCCCGGCCCCTGCATATGAATGCCGTCCTGATTGCCCGCTCGGATATAATCCGGCAGCTCAAAGCGGATGTTCTCCATCACGACTTTTTCCCAGTTGGTAATCAAAAATCCGAACGTCCGGTGGTTGCGAATAATCAAATCGCGGATCATCAGATTTTCAATCCCGAAAAACGAGATTCCGACCACCAGCGAATCGCCGTCGATATAGGCCTTTTCGGGCGGGACATGGTGCGATTGATGCAGGCAGTTTTGGTTGTAGGTACCGCCGAGCAGTTTAATATTGCGGTCAAGCCGCTCACCCTTGGACGGATTTCCGTTGACAATCATCGCCCGGTTGGAATTGTCGGCCTGATAAAACCCGCAGGCGTCGCTCAGGCATTCGAGTGTCGTATTGGCATGAACCGTCAGCCCCGTAATCAGCGCCGCGCCGTCCATTACCAGCCGAACGCCGCCCTCGACACCGGCGACGCCTCCCATGTTCATGATCGTATCCGTGACCCAGCGCAGC
>CAZTDA010000026.1:0-5095 GCA_964612155.1 uncultured Eubacteriales bacterium
GGGCAAGCTTTTCGAGCACCGTCGGGAAATTGTTACGGCTTTCGAGTTCGTTTTCCATCTCGCACTTGACCTGCGCAATGCGCGGGTCTCCGGCGTGCTTTAAAAACGACTCATAAAGATCGAGTTCGGAGTTTTCTTGAATCTCGACGCCCAGCTCATACAGCTGCTTGATCGGTGCATTACAGGCAATAAAGTTAAAGGGTCTGGGGCCGAACGCGAAGATTTTCAACTTCTTAATGCCGATCAAAACCCGTGCTATCGGAATAAATTCCTCAATCATCTTGGCTGCCGCATCGGGCGTTCCGACCGGATATTCGGGGATATAGGCCTTAACACCGCGCAAACCGAGGTTATAAGAGGCGTTCAGCATTCCGCAATAGGCGTCGCCGCGCATACCCATCAAGGCCTCACCGCTGTTTTCTTCGGCGGCGGAAACGAACATAGCGGGCCCTTCAAAGCGTTGAGCCAGCATGGTCTCGGGACCTTCCGGACCGAAATTGCCGAGATAGACGACCAGCGCGTTAACGCCCGCATCTTTCAGTTGAGAAAGCGCTTTGGGCACATCGGGTTCATCCTCGACGATCTGCGGACATTCAAAAACGGAAAAACCGAGCTTCTTGCATTCCGCAACAACGGCGGAACGTCTTTCTTTAGACAAATCTTTAGGAAAACAATCGCGGCTGACCGCGACGATTCCGAGTTTTACAATGGGTGCATTTTGCATATAATTCATAACCACCTTTTTATTGATATTGGGGAGTTTAATTCTTTTGGATTATCCAAAGGATAAATATGAATTTTTCTCCCTCCCCGTATAACTGTTTTCAGTTTAACATTCCGCACACCTGCTGTCAAGTTCATTTTTTTGCGTGCACACTCATATATTTTCCGTGTATGGTCACGGTGTATACGCGCTATGTGCACGAAAAGGATGGAGGATCAATATGACCACTTACAGGCGTTATAACAAGCCGCAAAACGAACGGGATAATTCCGGCAGTTCTGATTCACAACCGAAAAAATCGCCGCTGTTGGTTTTTGAACTGCAGTGTATTGTCGTATTTCTTTTAATCGCCGCATTGCTGTTAACCAAGGCCTTTGCCGCAGATACCTTTGAAAAAATCAACGGTTTCCTCGGCGGCATCATCGGCGAAACGTCTTCCGGTCAAGTTACGTCCGCCGAGACCTCCTCCCAGACGGCAACAGAAAAACTGGCTGAATACATCGCCGGACAGCTGGAGCAAAGCGCGGCGGCAGAGGCCTCTACCCCAACCGCCTCAACCGCTTCAACACCACTAGATACCGATGTGCCTGAGGGAACCGAGCAGACCGAGGCATCCAACCTTGCGGATATCCTCTCGGGGCTGTCTGTGACCGGCGGAGAAACATTAACCACACAGGCGATCAGCATCAGCGATTATAAAATCGAAAATGAAGAAGCAGTCAGCTATTACGGCGATCTCGTACCTGTGTCGCTGTTGACCGAAACCGATACCAAAAAAACCGAGAGTTTTGTGGAGAAAGCTGAGGGCGGATTGCTGAAAGCACCACAGGGCTGCAGTTTTGAGCCGTATTTCACCGATGTTAAGCTGAGCCCACCGGTGACCGGTAAAATCAGCTGTAAGTTCGGTTACCGATATCATCCGATCACCGGTTTGTTCGGCTTCCATACCGGTACCGATATCGCCGCTAATTCCGGAACGTCCATTTACGCCGCCGCCGCCGGAAAAGTCATTGAGCGCGGCTACAGCGATGTGTGGGGCAATTACATGCTGATTGAGCACAGTGACAGCACACAGACCTTTTATGCGCATTGCAAAAAACTTTTAAAAAGTAAAGGTGCAAAAGTGAAAAGCGGAGAAAAGATCGCCACCGTCGGCAGCACCGGTTGGTCAACGGGATCACATCTGCACTTTGAGGTGCGATTGAACGGTGTCTATGTGGATCCCGAATGGATTCTGTGAAATACCAGATTAAAATTACAGTCAGTTTCTGGGCGGTCGCTATATTCGGCGCGGCAATCAGCGTCGACAAAGCGGCCGTTTTAATTCTGTTGTGCGCACTGGTTCACGAACTGGGTCATTTATTTTCTTGCTTATTTTTTAATGTGGATATCAAGGAGCTCAATTTAACCTTGATGGGCTTTGGTCTGACCAAAAGTCAAACCGATTCGCATTGTGAAATCGCCGTCACCGCTGCCGGACCGCTGACCGGTTTAATTTTTGCGGTTATCGCCTATATTGCCGGTTACCGTCAAGCCGCTGTGATCTCACTTATCCTGACCGCAATCAATCTACTCCCCATTCCGCCGCTCGATGGGGATCGGATTTTACGGGAAATATTGCCGCCTCCCGCCCTTCTTGTCATCAACATCATTGCGATGGGTTCTTTGTTCGGATTTGGTGTATTTTTAGCTATAAAGTATTCAAGCTTTACACTGTTATTGTTTTCGCTTTTAATGGTGTGCAGCTTTTTTGGGAAATACCAATCGAATATTTCTGCCAAAATGTTCCGAAATTCGCACCGTAATTTTTGAATTTTCAACCCTGTTTCGGCAAATACTTAACACGTTGAAATTACGCCGAACGGGAGGGATCCTCTTGCAAAACAGCAAAGTCGAGATCAGCGGAATCAACACATCCAAGCTGAAAACCCTCACCACGAACGAAAAATCCAGTCTCATGAAGCGCTCAAAAATCGGGGATAAAGCCGCGCGTGAAGAACTCATCAACGGCAATTTAAAACTGGTTTTAAGTGTGATTCAGCGTTTTACAAACCGGGGCGAAAATCCGGATGACCTCTTTCAGGTGGGTTGTGTCGGGTTGATTAAAGCTATTGACAATTTTGACGAAGGGCATGGTGTCATGCTTTCCACTTATGCGGTCCCGATGATCATCGGCGAGATCAGGCGGTTTTTACGCGACAATAACCCCATTCGCGTAAGCCGTTCCACGAAGGATCTGGCTTATAAAGCCATGCAGGTGAAAGAGAAATTGACCAACTCGCTGTCCCGTGAGCCCACTGTAGAGGAGATTGCCAAAGAGTTGGGTGTTCCCAAAGAAGAAGTTGTGATCGCACTCGAATCGCTGGTTAATCCGGTGTCTTTGTACGATCCTGTTTTCTCCGATTCAGGCGATACCCTATATATCATGGATCAGATCAGCGATAAAAATGATGATAATGCCTGGTTGAATGAAATCTCTCTGCGCGAAGCCATCAATGCCTTGAACGACCGTGAAAAGCAAATTTTATCTCTGCGGTTTTTCGAGGGCAAGACGCAGATGGAAGTCGCTTCGGAGATCGGAATTTCCCAAGCGCAAATTTCACGTCTTGAAAAAGGCGCGTTAAAAAAGATCAAAAAACAAATTTAAGTAAATCTGGGGGCAACCGCACCTACAAGGGTCGATGTTTTATTCGAATAACTTCAAAATTTCTTCGCGCGTCGCGGTTCCCGTGACGCCGATTTTTTTTACTGTGACCGCCGAAGCTGCCGAGGCAATCTTTGCACAGGTCACGGGGTCGCAGCCGGTCGCGGACATACACGAAAACGCGGAATTGAACGTATCCCCCGCCCCGCAGATGTCAATCGGACCCTCGACCTTTTTGGCCGGAACGCGGGTCGTGTTTTGGCCGTTGCAGTATATACAACCGTCCGCACCCATCGTCAGCAGCACTTTGCAGTGCTTGGCGTTGGCAAAATTGAGCGCATAGGTCTCGTATTGGCTCGATTCGAGTGAATTGATGCCGAATGCACGGCAAAACTCGGTCTCGTTGGGTTTAACCGTGACACAGGTATATTTTCCGATGTTGCTTCGGCTGTCGACGACGATCAATTTTCCGCTCTTACCGATCTCTCCGATCAGATTTCGCACCTTTTCGGTGATCACTCCGTTTTCAAACTGGTCGCAGACGCATATTACATCGACCTTTTCGGCCATCTTCTTGAATTCTTCAATAATGCGTTCTTCACTCTGCGCCGTAATCGGCTGATTCGCGCAAAAATCGAGGCGCGGATCCTCATAAACCGTGTCGGAAAGTCCGTGTCGAATCGGCTTACAGTAGGCATTGGTCATGCGGCTTTTTTCACAGACCAGACCGGTTATGTCTGCGCCGATCTCAGCGAATTTGCTTTCCATCAGCATCCCGCGCCAATCGTCACCGCGTATGCCGCAGACAAAGACCTTTTCCGGTTTGAGCGCCGCAATATTTGCGGTCACATTGCCCGCAGCACCGAGATAGACCTGCTCTTGATAAACCGGCAGCGGGAAATGCGGCGTCTCACGAGAGAGCTCGCTTTTTTTCATATCCGCATGCCAGTAGATGTCGACGCAAAAATCGCCGATCACGCCGATTTTTACCCGATCAATTCGGCTTAACAGATCCTTGAACTCAGCCACGGCGTATTCCATCCGCAATTTTATCATACAGTGTCGGAATGGTCGCAACATGGTTTCCGACAAAATGCCAGCCCTTGCCGCCCATGCTGGTGGGTCGGTTCACGATATTTTTGCGCGGCCGATAATAATAATTCGGGTCGTCGTAGCTGATCTTTTTGCGGAAATCACCGAGATCGGTCAGGTCAAAGTTCGCGGTCGTAATTTTAAAAGTCGGATAACCGAGGTTGCGGGCGATGGAGAGCGCTTTTAAAAACACTTCGGGGCCGATGACCGATGAGCCGAAGTTCAAATAAACGCCGCCGTCGAGCTGAGAGACACTGTAGCACATCTTTTTGAAATCGATCCCGCTGCATTTGCCGATGTCCTCCATGCGGCAGGTTGGGTGCTGGTGGATAATATCTGTTCCCAGCGCGATATGATAGGTCGCCGGGATGTCGTGTTTATAACACTGGTAAATCACACAGTCATTTTTAAACGGGAATTTCTGCGGATTCTGATCGATGTATCTGCCGAGTGACTCTCCATAGCCGATGCCGTCTTTCGCGCCTGCCGAGATTGCCTCGTTCATCCAAGCACCGGTCTCCTCCCACATGCCGAAAGAGCCGTCCTCGATGGCGGTCGGAACATCTTCGCTGGTGCCGCCGAGGTAGCACAGTTCAAAATCATGAATGCTGCCGGCGCCGTTCGACGCGACATGG
>CAZTDA010000026.1:5105-11333 GCA_964612155.1 uncultured Eubacteriales bacterium
TCACTCATTCCAAGCTCGGCGGGCATTCTGCTCGTTCGATGATGTATCTTGAAAGGTTGTTTTTAATCACATGGGCACCCATGCTCCAAATCACCGGACGACCGTTCTTGCGCGCAATCAGAATGCGCTCGACAAGCTCGTCAAAACCGTCGGCGGTAAATTCCGGATGGGGTGTGACACCGGGGGTCATTAACCCTTTAATCGTGACCAAATTAATGCGGTCGCTTGCCGAATACATCTTCAGTCCGGAGGTATCCAATTGTTTGTCTCGGTTGCTCATTTATGATCATCCTTCTTCAGATAAGGAGGTTTGGCTCATTTTGCTTTGTAAATGGAACCAAACTCCGATCTATTTTCAAACTTTACATCCACTCTAAAATTTCATCGACATTTCCAAAGTCACCGACGATTGCATGCGCACCCGCGACTGTAAGGCGGTTTTGCTTTACGGGATTGATCCCTTGCCTTGCCTGTTCATCCGAGGCCACACCGAGCGTCAGCGCACCGTTTTCGCGCCCGAGACGGATTTCGACCTTGCCGTCACCGATCACAACCATCTCGCTGTTTTCGTGCAGCAGCCGATTGATGACTTCCTCTTTAGAACATTGCTCCGAATGCGGTTTTGAACCGGCGATTTCGTCAAAATACTTTGCAAGACCGAGTGCGGTGGCCTCTTTGATCACGTCTTCTTCGTCGGTGCCGCTGGCGGCGAACAGTTTGATTCCACGGCTTTTCAGAGCAATCAGGAATTCCTCCGAACCGCGGATCAGATAGGTCTCGCGCTCGATTTCCCCTTTGACCAGCTTATCCCGTTCTACGGCCACATGTTCCATCAGCCGACGGTTGTATTCCGCCTTGTAAAACCACGGGTCATCGGACGCGTTGACATTAAAGCCGTATTCCTTTACAGTTGTTGCAAGCCACTTCATTTGCCCGATGGTCTGAATGCCGGTGGACTCGTCAACATAGGCGTAAATTTCCGCGTTGATCTTGTCGCTTTCGGCTTTTGAGAGCTGTTTGTCGCCCGCGATACACTCGTACATCAGTGGACGCATGACCTCTTCCCAGCCGCAGCGCAGCGTCGAGAGGGTGCCGTCAAAGTCAAAGATGGCGCATTTGATCGCCTTTTTCTCGTGCGGGTGAAGTATGATCATTAAAAAATATCTCCTTTAGTTTTTCATCGGCACGAGCTTCAGCGCGTTTTTATAATAGATCTTATCGAGTACTTCCTGAGGCAGATCGAGCGTTGCCAAGACCTCCTGATGGCGGTTGTCAAAATAGTCACGTCCATACAGCACACGGTCTTGATAAGTCATCAGGAATTGGCGGGTGAATTCGTGGTCACGGTCAAGCGCGTTGGCACCCGAACCCGCTGACATATCGCAATAGAGATTCGGGTATTTATCGAGCATTTCAATCAGTTTGCCGCCCGGTTGGACTTTGCCTTTCGGATAAGAGACCTTGTCATATTGGTCGTCGCCCGAGATGTGTGCCCAGAAGCCGGGCGCATGGCCTAAGAAGCTGGTTTCAGGGCATTTTGCGATCGCGCGCTCAAATGCTTCAATACCGCCGCCGTACCACCAGTTCGGGAACGGATAGCCGCCGTTGTTGAATTCATAATCGATGTGCACCAGCACCGGCATGCCTTGTTCTCCGCAGTAGCGGTACATACGAATGGCGTCGTAATTATCGTACATCATGCGCAGCTTGACTTCGCCGTAAACCTGTACCCCATAGATGGCTTTCATCGCCTTCAGCCGATCAATCGCACCGGGTTTTCTCGGATCGGGCGCATAGCCGAGCACAAAGCGGTCGGGGGCTTTTTGTTTATACGCCAAACAGAGCTCAAACGGTACCGGGCCAACGCCGGGTTTATGGGGAAACGCATAAAGCGTATTGGGATCAAACTCGTCGTCCGGACATTCCCAGGATAAAATCCAAGTTACGTCGATCCCGCGCTCGTCCATGTTGGCAATAAACTTATTAAAATCATGTCCGTGCCAGTCGGCATGATTGTGATCGTCAATTCTCATACTAAAACCTTCTTATTTTTTGTAAGCGTTATAAACCTTTTTAATCGCATTTGCGACATTGACACAGTCGGTGTCGCTCCAGCTCTCAAGCGGATAAAACAAGATTGTTTCATCGATCGATTGTTTGGCGACGGGCAGATCGGCTAGCGTTGTGATATGATTTCCGCTGATGTTCTGCGGAGCCGACCACGGGAAATGACCGGTGCCGAATGCGCGTTGATTTTGGAACCAGTCAAAGGTGAACGGCAAGCCGGGATAATCAGGCAGCACATTCATATTGCATTCAGCGGCGACCGCTTTGCCGAATTCCTGTTTGGTGCAGTCGACGACGCTGCCGTCGAAATGCAGCCGCCAGAACCAGAACGACGGATCGGAGCCGGGGATGAATTCGGGTTGTACAAGCGCCTTAACCTCGGAGATTTCGGAGAAGATCTTTTTAATGACTCTGCGTCTGCCCGCGGCAATGGAAGCGGTCTTCTTAATTTGCTCGCGGCCGATGGCACAGCCGAGTTCGTCGCCGTTAAAGTTCAGCGAAGCCACGCAGTTGGTGCTTCCGGCAGGCAGGCCGAAGGGCTTGCCGCGGTCGGAGTATTGACGGACTTTCCAATATAAATCCTCACTCTTGGTAAAAACCACACCCCCCTGTCCGCCCATGCAGGTGTGCTTGCCGAACATCATCGAATACGCTGCGATGTCGCCGAAGGTGCCGACCAGCTTGCCATTGAGTTTCGCACCGTGTGCCTGTGCAGCGTCCTCGACGACTTTGATGCCTTTGGACTTTGCAAATTCGCAAATCTTATCGATCTCGGCGGGTTCGCCCGCGATATGCGGGATGATGATCACGGAGGTGCGGTTGGTGACAACCTTTTTTACAGCTTCAAGATTGGTGTTAAACGAGCCGGGATATGCATCTGCCACCACCGGGATACAGTTGCACATCACAATCGGCATAATTCCGCCCGGATCGGTGATCGGGCCGACGACGACTTCGGAAAAGGGCTCGGGTTCAAGCGCGCGCAGTGCCACATATACGGCTGTGGTTCCGCCGTTGACGGCGTCGGCATAACCGCCGCCCATCATCTCGGAAAATTCCTTGCAAAAAATCTCTTCTTCGGGACCGCCGTAACCCGGCGCAACACCTTTTGCGATGGCTTCGTCAATGATGCGGTTTGCAGCCGCCTTTTCTTCTGCGCCGAAATGACCTCTCGGCGGCAGCGGATTCGGCACGGCTTTCGGTCCTCCGTTGATCGCAAGCTCTTTCAGCAGTTTGTCATTCATCTGATGTTCCTCCTTGGTTAATCCTGTTTTTTATTCTTTTTACGCACGATTTTACTTCGCGCAATTTTTGTTCAAGTCCTTTTTCGGGAAACTCGTTATGGATCATATTCAAAATGACTTCGGAGGCCTCAAACAGAGGCAAAGCATCCCGCAGTAAGCTGTCGTCGTTGTATTGACGTGCAAGTTCCTCGGTCAATCGACCCATGGTAAAAAAGGTGATATACATTTTATCCCGACTCGGATTATCTTCCAGTTCAAACAGCAGCGAATACCACGGGAGTTTTGATTCAAGGCGTTCCAGCCGTTCGCTGAAGTTTTCGGGCGGCGTTAAAAATAAAATTTCAAGCGATTCGATCACCGGTTTGATCTTATAAAGCCGCAGATTGACATCGGCTTTTTCGCGGAACAGTGCCAGCGCATCCACCAAACGCCCCATTGTCTCATACAGCTCTGCTGTGTGGGTGCAGCTTGATGCAAGGTGTTTTAACGATGGTTCATCTCCGTCTCTGACCGCAAGCCGACGGTTGATTTCAAGCGCTTGTATGTAGTTTTCGAGTGCGCGGTCATAATCCTTTTCCAACTCAAAGATTCCGCCGATGCTAACCAGACAATTGGCGACTTCTCTGCGGGTGTCGGATTTAAATTCCTTCTCCGCTTCTATAAATAGCGCCATAGCCTCTTGATATAGCTTAAATGAGGCCTCATGGGCTTCAAAGTGCCCGTATGCATTGCCGAGTGTATAGAGTGCATCCGCCCACCCTGTCAAATCCGATAATGTGGGTGCGGATTCATAACCCGACTTTAATAAATCGCGGCATTTGTTCAACAGCGCAATCGCATCGTTTGCATGGCCGGTTCGCATCAGGGAGTCAGCGCAGGTCTTATAGAGTTTTGAAAGTTCAATTCGGTTTTCAGGTGTATTGCGCGGCAGCGTTTCACGGGTTGCCAATGCTTTTAAGAAATACCCGGAAGCGTCGGAATTCTTTCCGGCTCGGGAAAAAACCTTACCGATGCGCGCACAAAAATCCGCGGTTACTTCAGGTTGATTGATCTGTGAAAGCGTATCGAGAACATTTAAAAACATCGATTTTGCGTCTTCGAATTCACCGATAAAAACATACGCCTCTGCAGCCACAGCCTGCTTATGGGCAACTGTAATCAAATTTTGTGCGCTTTTGTCAACATCAGTGTGAGCGCGTGCGGCGGTGATCTGCCGCAGGTATTCTGCGATATCTTCATGTGTGATGAAACGAGTGTTCATGGCATCCTCCCGTGCTTTTTCAATCATATCATTTCCTCGTCATTCAGTCAATCCGATATTCGATATTTAAACATCGGGAAAAGAAAAAAGAAAAGAAAATCCTAATGATAAATCATATCACAAAAAGTTTAATATGGGAAATATTTGCACAAGAGGCCATGCGAATGTGATTATCATTTATGCTCTCATAAGTTAAGAGCGCCCGTTAAAAAACGAGCGCTCTTGACTTATGAAGATTGGATTAGTCCTCTTGAGCGGATTTGCCAGAGAGCAAGACGTTTGTCAGGATGCCGAGGATTAAGGCAGTGGCGATGCCGGTGATGGTGATTTTCCCGAAGTTGAGGGATAATCCGCCGACGCCCGCAACTAAAATCACACTGACCACAAACAAGTTGCGGTTCTTTCCGAGGTCGACTTCTTTGAACATCTTCAAACCGCTGACGGCGATAAAGCCGTAAAGTGCGATACAGACGCCGCCCATAACACAGGCCGGGATGGTGTTGATAAAAGCCACGAACGGGCTGAGGAAGGACAGAACGATTGCGCCGATTGCGGCATAAAGAATGCTGTAGACAGAGGCGTTCTTCGTGATGGCCACGCATCCGATGGATTCGCCGTAGGTGGTGTTCGGGCAGCTGCCGAAAGCGGCACCGACCATGGAGCCTACGCCGTCGCCCATCAGTGTGCGGGAAAGACCCGGATCTTCAAGCAGATCTCTTTCGATAATGGAGGAAAGGTTTTTGTGGTCTGCGATGTGTTCTGCAAACACGACGAACGCGACCGGCATATACAGCAACGCGATGGTTCCCATATTGGCCCAGTCAAAGTTCGGGGCTTCTTTAATTGCTTCCACAAATGCGAACTTCGGAATATGAATAAAGCTTGCAAAATTCACCGTTTCGAAATTAGCTTGCAATGCCGAGAAGTTGATGACTTTAAGTGCTTCAACACCTGTGGCATTCCCGATGAGGGTAAAAATTGTAGCGGCGATATATCCTGCAAGAATACCGATGATGAACGGAATCAACTTTGAAATTTTTTTGCCGTAAGTAGCACAGATGATCGTTACAGCCAGCGTAATTAGGCCGCACAAGATTGCAACAAGATTATACGCTTCGCCTGTGGCAGAAGAGCTTGTCATGTTGGACACCGCACTTCCGGCCAGTGAAAGACCGATCAGAGCGACCGTCGGGCCGATGACAACCGGGGGCATGAGCTTGGAAACCCATTTGGTGCCGACCGCTTTGACGACTGCGGCGATGATGACATAGACAAGACCGGCCATAATTGCGCCTGCGATGATTCCGAAATAGCCAAATGCCGTGGCTGAAAACATCGCGGTCATAAAAGCGAATGAGCTGCCCAAAAACACCGGGCTTTTTGCTTTGGTAAAAAGAATATAAATCAATGTGCCTGCACCTGCGCCGAGTAATGCCGCTGCCGGATCCATTTCAAGGTTTGTTACGCCTGAGCCGTTCACGATGATCGGAACAACCAGCGTCGCCGCCATGATCGCAAGCAGCTGTTGGAGTGCAAAAAGCACCAGTTGCCCGAACTTTGGCTTGTCTTTGACGTCGTAGATCAATTTCATGGGTCTTTCCTCCTGCATTTTTCTAAATTATATTATTAAGTGGGAACCCCACCGAATAACCCTTT
>CAZTDA010000027.1:0-11324 GCA_964612155.1 uncultured Eubacteriales bacterium
TCGGATTCTCGTTTATCGGCGGAAATCCCGCCAGCGTACAAGGGGTCGAGATGTTGAAATCAGTGCCCGCGGGAACCGATTTGATTCCGCAGCCCAATTGGTGCGAGATGATCGAAAACATCCTTGGCCCACACGCGCAAAAATACACCCGCTACGGGTTCAAAAAAGAACCCGGTGTCTTTAATCGAGAACTGCTTGAAAAGTACGCACTTGAATTACCCGAGGGATTTTACATAAAACGCATCGACAACGAGATCTATAACCTTGTGATTTCCGAGGAGTGGTCGAGTGATTTGGTCGAAAACTTCCCCACAAAAGAGGACTTTATGGAAAAGGGATTCGGAGTGGCGGCAATATTCCACGGCAGACCTGTGGCCGGTGCGTCCTCATATATCGTCTATGACAGCGGTATCGAAGTCGAGATCGTCACCAAGCCGGAATATCGGCGCAGGGGGCTGGCATCGGCTTGCGGAGCGCGGTTGATTTTAGAATGTTTGGATCGAGGTTTATATCCAAGCTGGGACGCGGCAAACATACCATCTTGCCTGCTGGCACAAAAACTCGGCTATACGTTTTCGGGCGAATACGCATCCTACTCCATTGGTTGAGGAGAGTAACTTATAATGAAAAAAGCGCTTCTTTTGGTTCTTGTGCTCTTGTTTTTTACCACCGGATGTACCTATCTATCTCTGCCCGTTAACACAAGTTCGACAGCTTCATCCGCTTCATCTGTGCCCGCCTATACGCCGCCGGTCGTCTCCCAGACCTTTGAGCGCGACCCCGGTGAAGCGGAGGAATTCACCGGTGACTGGGTGGTGAACACGGTGTACACCCGCGAAAAAGTGATTGCGGGACAATTCACTGCCGAGTCCAACGCCGGGGGTGCAAAGGATTTCGCCTATGAGTTTGCAAAGGCAAATTTGGAACCGTTCGGCGTGTCCGATATCGCTGTGGCAGACCTGAGCGTTTTGACGCATTTTAACATCGACAGCGGCGTTTTTTACCGTGACGGGGGGGTGTATGTCGGTGAATATCCGATTACGTTTAAAACGGTTTCACAAGTTCCGGGACTTGCGAATCAAACTTATTCAGAGGGTGAGCAAAAATTTGAGTGCCTGATCTGGATTCAGGTCGTTTTAAAACAGATGCCCGAAAACTGCCTTTTGCTCGGCTTTGTGACCAATCAGGATGAGCGCATTTCCACCTACGCGCAGTTGTATCGGTTCTTGTGCGAAGACCCTTCGTATGACAAAGCATTTTATACCCCGCCCGAGATTTTTGAGTCGCCGGACATGGTTTCGATTTCAAAAATCCTCGGGTATCGCAAAATATTAAACGCATTACCGCTGGATAACGGCACTATTGCCATGCTTTTATATGAGATCGACGAAAACGATCCCGTCAGCAAAGTGCAGTATTATCTGAAGATTTTTGAGCCCGACTTTAAAACCGCTGTCAATGTCGTCAAGCTGTGGAAAGGACATGCCGACGCCGGTTTGGAGCGGCTCGGTGACGGGAATATCCTTGTTTGGCAGACGCAATATATTACACAAGACGACGGCACGGGAAATACAACTTATTATGAGCGTCGGTTTGATGTGAACGGAAAAGAACTTGCTTCCGTTGAAAAATCGGGGAATTATTCATATCTTTCGGACGGAACCTACATCTTGCAGGATCAAGGCAGCTTGTATTTGGTCAGGGACAGCGGCGAATTTAAGCTGTTGATGGCGGGTATCGTCGGCAATGATCCATACGGCATGGACAGTTCGGGATATGCGTTTACCAAGCGCATTGACGACACACACTTTACTTATTCCTACGGGGGGTATAAATCATCCGAGGGAAAAGGTGTTTATGACATCGAAACCGGAAAAACAACCACCTTCCCGGTCAAAGGTAATTTCAACTGCACTCAGGCATTCGAAGGCAAATTCGCCGTCAATGCCACCACGAGTTATGACGAAGATCAATATGTTCTGTATCTGTGCACCATCGGCGCTTCCAATCCGGTGCTCGTGAGCCGCGGCAACGAAAAGTCGGATGGCGAACTTCCGAAGGCATTTTCCGAGGACGGTAAATTTTTTGCCTTTGCCGAAAAGACCGGACTGACAACATATAATATCACGGTGATCGACACGGTTTATACCTGGATTGCAACGCAAGTGACCGTTTTGGGTGAACCGAATGCACTTGCGATTTCCGGCCGGACGCTGTTGGTTTTCACCGGAGACGATAAGCTCTCATCGGTGAAATTCACTGACCTGCCGACCATATTGCCCCAAGATGGGTATTTAAATCAACCGGTTATCAACATGGGGTGGTGACAGCTAATAAGTGACGCCGTATTTATCGTTCAACAGATTAAATAACATCAGAAAGACGGATCAACAACATGAAAGCATTAATCGTTTGGGGCGGCTGGGACGGCCATACCCCGAAAGAAACCGGCGAAGTATTTGCCGAAATTCTGCGCGGCGACGGATTTGAGGTCACCATCTCGAATACGCTCGATGTGCTCGCGGACCTCGACAATCTGCGCACCTTTGATTTGTTCGTCCCCATCTGGACAATGGGCGAGATCGACGGCAAATACTGCGACAATGTCTGTACGGCGGTGGCCGAGGGCATGGGTATCGCCGGTTGTCACGGCGGCATGTGCGACTCCTTCCGCAACAGCACGCAGTGGCAGTTTTTAACGGGCTCTCAGTGGGTTGCGCATCCGGGCAACGACGGCACGAATTACCGCGTCAATATCGTCAAATCGTCTTCTTCGCCGCTCATCGATGGCATCGGGGATTTTGATGTGTGCAGCGAGCAATATTATATTCACATTGATCCGGCGGTCAACGTACTTGCAACCACGACTTTCCCCACTGTAGACGGGCCGCATGCCGCCAACGGATCGGTCGCCGTTCCGGTCGTCTATACGAAACTATGGGGCGAGGGGCGCGTGTTTTATTCCTCCCTCGGCCACACCTATAAAATCTTTGACATCCCCGAAGCCAAAGAACTGATGCGCCGCGGGTTTTTGTGGGCGACAAGATAGAGATCAAGGAGGTTTTAACACATATGAAAAAAGCAAAAATCGGTTTTTTGGGCTGCGGCAACATCAGCGGCATCTATTTCAAAAACCTGACGCAGACCTTTACCAACACCGAGGTCTACGCCGCCGCTGATTTGATTCCCGAACGAGTTAAAACAAAGACGGAAGAATTCCATGTCCCCCACATCATGACTTTTGAGCAGATGCTCGACTGCTCCGAGATCGATATTATTTTAAACATCACGACGCCGCAGTCCCATTTTGAACTCTCGAAACAAGCGCTTGAAGCCGGTAAGCACGTCTATGTTGAAAAGCCGCTGTCGCTGACCATCGAACAGGGGCGCGAACTGGTGGAGTTGGCGGATAAAAAAGGGCTTTTGCTCGGCGGAGCACCCGATACGTTTATGGGCGCGGGCATCCAGACCTGCCGCAAATACCTTGACGACGGAATCATCGGAACGCCCATTGGTGCAACCGCATTCATGGTCTGCCACGGGCACGAGAGCTGGCATCCCGGCCCCGAATTTTATTATAAAACCGGCGGCGGCCCGATGCTCGACATGGGACCTTATTACATGACCGCACTGGTCAATCTGCTCGGCCCGGTCAAGGCGGTCGCGGCGATGCAAAACATCACCTTCCCCACTCGAACAATCACCAGCCAGCCGAAATTCGGCACCGTGGTCGATGTCGAAGTTCCGACCCATGTCGCGGGCACCATGCGCTTTGCAAACGGTGCCATCGGCACCGCGATTATGAGCTTTGATGTCTGGGCCAGTCAGCTGCCGCGCATTGAAATTTACGGCACGCTCGGCACGATGATCGTCCCCGACCCGAATACGTTCGGTGGCCCGGTGCTGATCAAGACCAAGAACTCCCCGAACTTTATGGAGATGCCGCTGACCCATCCGTATGCCGAAAACAGCCGCGGACTCGGCGTTTCGGATATGGCTCAGGCGCTGGCGGACGGCGTGAAAAACCGTGCCAATTGCTCACTGACAAATCATGTGCTTGAGATTATGTGCGGATTCGGCATCAGCGGCGACACCAACAAGTTTTATAAGCTAAAATCCACCTGCAAACGCCCCGCCCCGTTACCCTGCGACCCGATCCCGGGTGGGGTCAAATAATTTAACCCACAGGTTCCGAGATCATTCAAGAGAATTCGAAAACGAATTCTCTTCACCTCAGAATAACAAATCAACACCCCCGCGCCGTTCGGCGCGGGGGTTCCGTTTACAATGGTTATTGAAACATCACAGGAATTTCTCTTTTACATAATCGCGTAAAAGATCTTTATTTAAAAACGGTGCAATCGGGCTGATGGCTTTGATGCCGTCCTTTTCAATGGCCTTTTTGGCCAATTCGTTCAAGTGTCCTTTATTCATGAAAGGTGCGATGTGATCCAAATTGCGCAGCCCGCTTTTTTCGTATTCGATATCGGCAATTTTACTTAAAATTTCTTTGCCGACAAACGGCAAAAAGTCATCGAGCGCACGGACGCCTCTTTGTTCATATCCGTCCAGCGCTAACCGATCCCGTTTTTCTGAGCTCATGCCGATAGCGAGTTTACGGACGCTTTTACCCTCTTTTAAAAGGCGATCGGCTATCGCATCCACAGCATCGTGTCCGGCAAAAAGCGCGAGCCCGCTCACAGATTTCATATCTCCGTTTTCAAAATATTTTTCGAGCAGCGCGGCGCAGGTCTCACGTCCCAAAAACGGCATAAGGTCCATAATCTCAGAAAGATTGCCGGTCGATTCACAATTTTCAAAAATTCTGTCCACTTGCTCGGGCTTGAGCAAAGGTGCCGCTTCTTTGACTTCTTGAACCGTCACTGTATTGTTCTTTAAATACTCATCAATCGGTTCGGAAACAATTCCGCTGATTAACGGAGAGGCCTGACCAAGCAATTCATCGACCGTTTTCCCGAATAACTCCGCCAGTTCCGGCAGTTTCGAGATATCCGGCATCGACACGCCCCTCTCCCAGTTGCTGACCGCCTGAAAGCTGATATTGAGCCGATCGGCAAGCTCCATCTGGGTCATGTTTTTTTCTTTGCGCGCGGCAGAAATCCGTCTGCCCACTTCGCCCATGTCGAACATATTCTAGTTCCTTTCCGCAAACTCCTTTCCGGTCGTTTGCGTTCCGAGTATACAGGACATGTCGGTTTGAGTTCCAACAATTACAGATTGAGTATCACTAAACAAATGGTTGATTTATCATATTCCTCATAAAAAGGCGGCTTCCGAACCGAAAGCCGCCTTTTTCGTTTATTTTATCAGCCCGTGATGAACGGTTTCGGATTGATGCGTTGGCCGTCTTTGATGATCTCAAAGTGGCAGTGGTTTCCCGTGGAATTACCGGTGCTGCCCACCAATCCGATCACATCGTTTTTTTCGACCTTATCGCCGACTTTGACCAGTATTTTGCTGCAATGTCCGTATCGGGTCTCATAACCGTTTCCGTGGTCAATCACAATTTCGTTTCCGTAACTGGCCTTGCTGTATTTTACATAGACCACGATACCGCCATCCGCCGCGTATATGTCTGTGCCTTTGGGCGCACCGATATCCAAACCGTAGTGACCTTTATATCCCAGCCAGCCGCAGGTGATATGTCCGCCGTCGACCGGCCACATAAATTTACCGGTGACCGTTACGCCGTTAAAGTCCTTAATGGACGGCGCGGATTTGGGAACCGGTTTGCTGCCGACTTTTTTAACGGCGTTGCGCGGCTCTTTCGTAACCGTGGAACTGACAATTTCACGCGAGACCTCGATGCCGTTGACTTTAATGATGTCGGCCACAACTTCGCGGGTTCCGGTACGGCCTGCTGTTGTGGTCTCGGTTTGCCCCTCGTAAAGCGATGTGGAATATTTAACGGTGGTTTCAAAAGGAATGGATTCGCTGTAGGTTGTGCGGATTGATATTTTGACCGGTAAAAACGGCTCTGGCAGCGTCAGCGTCAACACTTTGCCCTTGCTGATCTTTGAGGCGATGTCGGGATTATATTTTAACAGCGCTTCTTCGGTCAAACCGTTCTTTTCGGCAATATCTGCGGTGGTATCATTTTTGACACAGGTGTATTTGACCGTGGTGGTATCCTCTTTGCCCAACGTCTGTGTCGCTTCGTCATAGGTTTTAATGTTACCGGTCGGGTACATGCCCGCTTCAAAAGTCACATTGTTCAAAAAGCCCACCACCGCGTTTTTGTCGCCGCTGTGGTACGGTGCAAGTAAGGTATCCATAAACGATTTCAGCCGCTCCTGCTCGGTAACTGCCAACAAAAACTGCCCGTCTATGTAAACACCGACCGCCTCGTCCACTTCATCTCCGAGCACGGCGGATAAAAATGTGTCGACAAACTGTGTGGTGTTTTGGATTTTTGAAGCAGCCACATGTGAGATTTTATAAATCGGGGTGGCGGAAAAATTATATCGGTTTTCGATGCCGATGATGCGGTCTTCGATGCTGGCAACCGCGTCGTCGTATATGCTTTCGTTTTTAATATAGCCAAGGTCAATGCCATTGTATTCAACCCGCAATGCGACTTCAAAACTGCTCCAGATCAGCAGCGAACCCGCAAGCAGAATCAATGCTAAAATCGGCGCGGACAACCGAGCGGCATGTTTAAAAACACGCTGATGAATCGATCGTTCGAGCCGGGCGATGCGTTCGTCGCAGACTGCAAGTTTTTTGCTGTTTGTGCCTGCCAGCTGCTTTTGCTCTTCTTTGTTTGCGGCGAGCTCCTGCCGCTGTTTTGAGATCTGCCTTAACTCAACCGTGACGCCTTTATAATAGGCTCTTTTTGCGATTGCCTGTGTTTTTCGATAGGTGCTGCTGATTGTTCCCGCGAGTAATCTGATAAACAGAAAACGGGCGAGTTCCTGCAAAAAGACACCGGCCTTGCGAAATAAGGCGACGGTTCGAATTCCGGTCTTGTAGCAGAGGACATAAAAGTAATACAAATATAGTCCGCCGGGGCGCTTTTTCAACCCGCAGAAATATTCGTAAGACATAAATTTCGGCTTTATAGCTGCTGCCTGTGGCACAGGAATCACCTCACTTAGGTCCTATACGTCAGTTGCTGCTCTGTCCAGTTGTTTAATAAATCAAGCATCATGGCCGCCTCTTGCTTGGCAGCCGAAAGATCGTGTTCCCTGTAATTCCCGCATTCGATCTCGGATACGCCGGGGACTTCCCCGCTCCACTCCGAGACCGCCTTAAGCGCATCGACTGTGGCGCGAATGGCATCCGACGGCTTTACATCACGCAATAAAAGATAAAAGCCCGTCCGACAGCCCATCGGCCCGAAATAGATCACTCTGTCGGCGATTTCGCTGTTGCGCAGCACGGTCGCCATCAGGTGTTCCATGGTATGCAGCGCGGCATTGGAGAGTACCGCTTCACAATTGGGTCGGCGAAACCGTAAATCATAGGTCACGATATCGCCGTCTTTGCGTGAAGTGTACATCCCCCGTGTGAGATGATTGTGATTGACTGTGAAACTCGCAATCTTTTCCATTTAAATAATTCGTTTGATCCATCCGAACGGATCGGGAATCCGTCCCCACTGAATATCGGTGAGGGTGTCGTAGAGTTTTTGTGTGACTGTGCCGATTTCACCGTTGTTGATGGTGACCTTGGTATCGCCGAAATCAAGCAGCCCGATGGGGGAGATGACCGCTGCGGTGCCGGTTCCGAACGCCTCGACCAGCTTGCCGTCTTTTCCGGCCTGTTCGAGTTCAGCGACCGAGAGCTGGCGCTCGTTGGCTGTATAACCCCAGTGGCGCAGCAACTCAAGCGTGGACATGCGGGTGATGCCGCCAAGAATGCTGTCGCCCTTTTCGGGAGTGATGACCTCGTCGCCGATTTTAAAGAAGACGTTCATCGTACCGACTTCTTCGATGTATTTACGCTCCGCACCGTCTAACCACAGCACCTGGGTGTACCCCAGTTCTCCGGCTTTGACCTGTGACTTGATAGATGCGGCATAATTTCCGCCGCACTTGGTGTAGCCCGTTCCGCCCTTGGAGGCGCGGGTGTATTCATGTTCGACATAAATGCTGACCGGCTTGACGCCCTCGGGGTAATAGTTGCCGACCGGCGAGAGAATGATGATGAATTTATATGTATGGGAGGGCTTGACTCCGATAAACGGATCGGTTGCAAAAATGAACGGGCGGATGTACAGTGAAGTGGCCGGCGCATGCGGCACCCAGTCCTGTTCAACCGTGATCAGTTCCGTCATCCATTCCATAAAATCGTTTTCGTCGAGCTGCGGGATGCAAAGGCGCTCGCAGGAACGATTCATTCTGCGGATATTTTCAATCGGCCTGAATAGCTGAATATGGTTATCCGCCGTGCGATAGGCCTTAAGCCCTTCAAATATCTCCTGCGCATAATGCAGTACCATTGCCGCCGGGCTGAGCTCGATCGGACCGTAGGGCATAATCTTGGGATCATGCCAGCCCTTGCCGTCCTCATACTCGACAACGAGCATATAATCGGTAAAAATTCTGCCGAATCCGAGCTTGGATTCGTCAGTCGGTTTTTCTTTTAAATGTGCAGCGGGTATAAAACGAGGTCTCACAGATAACAGCCCCCAAATTAAAATATATCTGAGTATAACACATTCTGAGAGAAAATGCAAACGCGCCCTTGACTTTCATTTGCCTGCTGATATAATGAAAATTGACTTCGCAGCGGGTATAAAACATCCCCATCCAATTCGAAAGGAAGGCCATCGCATGACCAAACGCGAGACATTTATAAAAGCACTGAAGCGGGAGCCGATCACAGGGCTCGTCCCCCATTTTGAACTCGTTTATTATCTGACCATGGAGAAATTCGGGCGCGTGCATCCGTGCCACATGTCGTTTTACCAATGGAACCAAATGAGCGATCAAGAACGCAAGCTACACATTGATAACATTGCCGCTACCTACATCACCATTGCAGAACACTATAACCATTATGCCATCTTCGTGCAAGGCGTGGACGGCTGCGCTGACGGCACACAGCGTGTTTTAACGCGTATTCGCGAAAAAAGCGGAGACAAATACTTTTTGATGATGCACGGCGACCCGACGTTCGCAATCCCCAACGGCGGGGATATGGTGGAATTCTCAGCCCAGTTATACGAAAACGAGACCGAGATGAAAGCGCTTGCCGCCCGCCGCGTCGAAGAACAGACCGAGCAGATTGACAAATATTTTAACACCGGCATTCTCGACGGCCTTGCACTGTGCTCGGATTATTGCTTTAACGTCAATCCGTTCTTTTCACCGGATATGTTTTCCGAATTCGTCACGCCGTATTTAGCCGATATCACCAAGCGGTTTCATGACCGCGGTTATTATGTGATCAAACATACCGACGGCAACATCATGCCGATTTTGGATCAGATGGTTCAGTGCGGCCCCGATGCCCTGCACTCGCTCGATCCGCAGGGCGGCGTATCGCTGTCCGAGGTCAAACGCTTATATGGCGACAAAGTGGCTCTGTGCGGCAATGTCAACTGCGCGCTGCTGCAAACCGGCAGCGAAGAGGAATGCATCGCCGATATCCGCCGCTCACTGCGTGAAGGGATGGACGGCTACGGTTACATCTTCTGCACCTCAAACTGTGTCTACACCGGAATGCCGCCGGAACGGTATGATCTGATGAACCGCATCTGGCAAGCCGAAGGAATTTACCGATAATTTTTAATCGTTAATTTGGAGGAAATCATCATGGGAAAACAAACTCTGCACCTGATCTGCAACGCCCACATCGACCCCGTCTGGCTTTGGAACCGCGAGGAGGGTATCGGCGCTGCCATCTCGACGTTCAGAACCGCCGTACGCATCTGCAAGCAGTATAACCACTTCATCTTCAATCACAACGAAGCAGTTTTGTATAAGTACATCGAAGAATACGATCCCGTGCTTTTTGCCGAGATTCAAGCGCTGGTCAAAGAGGGCAAGTGGAACCTGATGGGCGGTTGGTATCTGCAGCCCGACTGCACCATGCCCAGCGGTGAAGCGTTTGTACGCCAAATCGAAATGGGGCAAAAATACTTCCGCGAAAAATTCGGCATCAGCCGTTTTGATACCGCAATCAACTTTGACCCGTTCGGCCACACCATCGGGCTTGTTCAAATTATGGCTAAAGCCGGTTATTCCAACTATATTGTCACCCGTCCCGAACGTCCGGACGGCGGCGAAGAGTCCTATCACAACCGCGTATTCGAGTGGAACGGTTTCTGCGGCAGCAAGATTTATGTGTTTAAAGCGCACCGTTACAACACCGCGATGGGCAAAGTGATGAAGAGCATTGACGAGTTCACCGAAATGCAAAAAGACAAAGCCGTTGTCTGCGCGCTTTGGGGCATCGGAGACCACGGTGGCGGACCATCCGAAATTGACATGAAGGACCTTGACAAACTCATTAATGAGAGTGATATGAAGGTCATCCACTCCACGCCCGATCAATTCTTTGAGGATTATAAAAAGACCTGCAAGCCCGACTTTGTGCTGGATCGTTCTTTTACCTCCTGGGCAATCGGCTGCTATACCTCGATGACACGGGTCAAGCAGAACAACCGAAAGCTCGAAAACCAACTGCTTGTGGCGGAAAAGCTGAGTTCCGCCATGGTCGCCAACGGTTTGCTCACCGACTATCCGACAGAGAAGCTCTATTCTGCCTGGGAGGACTTGATGTTCTGGCAGTTCCACGACTCGCTGCCCGGCTCGAGCATCCAACAGGTCGAGAATGATGCTCTTCAAGGCATGGGACATGGTCTTGAAATTGCCGCGAAAGCCAATATGAAGGCCTTCTTTGCCGGCTGCGGCGGTCAAACGCCCCCGAAAGCCGAAGAGATGCCGGTGTTGGTGTGCAACCCCCTGCCCTATACGATCACCCGCGAAGTCGAATGCGAATATATGAATATGGAATCCAACCGTGAGGGCGGCTACACTACCGGTATCGTCCACGACGAAAGCGGAAAAGCTCTGCCCTGCCAGAACGAAAGAGAGAGTTCCAACCTACCGCTCGACTGGGCAAAAAAAGTCACCTTTATGGCAACGCTGCCCCCGATGAGCGTTTCACGGTTCAACATTGTCAACAAAGTGGTGTTCGGCGACTTCCGGTTGCCGATGAAAGCCGAAAACGGTTATTTTAACTTCGACAACGGCACGCTCTCGGTCAAGATCAACACCGAAACCGGATTGATGGACAGCTATTGTGTAAACGGCAAAGAGTTTTTAAAACCCGGCGCGGCGAAACTGCTTGTC
>CAZTDA010000028.1:0-10820 GCA_964612155.1 uncultured Eubacteriales bacterium
GATGCATACAATCTCGCCTGCTTTGACTTCAAAATTGATGTCTTTCAACTTTTCTTTGGTGCTGCCTCGGGTCTTCATCATCAGCCCCTCGACTTGCAGCACGCAGCACTTAGGCGTTTTCGGATCTTTGTGGACGACCAGATCGACTTTGCGCCCCACCATCATCTCGGATAATTGCTCGACGGTGACATCTTTGACATTGACGGTGCCGACGCATTTGCCCAGCCGCAGCACGGTGCAGCGGTCGGCTACCGCTTTAATTTCTTCGAGCTTGTGGGTGATAAATAAAATCGATTTCCCCTCTTTGATCAGCTCGCGCATAATCTGCATCAATTCGCCGATCTCCTGCGGCGTTAAAACCGCCGTGGGCTCGTCGAAAATCAATATTTCATTGTCGCGGTAGAGCATTTTTAAAATTTCGACACGCTGCTGCATGCCGACCGTGATGTCGGAGATCAACGCGTCGGGTTCGACCTTGAGGCCGTAACGCTCCGAAAGTGCGACGACTTTTTTACGGGCTTCGTCCATTTTGAGAAAGCCGAATCGGGTGGTCTCGTCACCGAGGATGATGTTTTGCAAAACGGTGAAATTATGGACGAGCTTAAAGTGTTGGTGCACCATGCCGATGCCGAGATCGTTGGCGGCCTTCGGCCCGACGATTTTCACCTTTTGTCCGCGCAGGAAAATCTCACCCTCCTCGGGCATATACATACCGAAGAGCACACTCATCAAAGTCGATTTCCCCGCCCCGTTTTCGCCGAGCAGTGCGTGGATTTCGCCCTTTTTCACCTGCAGTGTGATATTGTCGTTGGCTCGTATGCCGGGGAACTCCTTGGTAATGCCCCGCATTTCGATGATCGTATCCATCTGCGCCATCTCCTCCGTTTCGTATAACCGCTCCCAGAAAGGATTTGTTCCGTTTAAGGCGAGGCGGAAAGACGTTAAAACGCCTTTCCGCCTGCCCAACTTAACGCATAATGCGTGATTTGCGCATGCGTTTTAGTGCGATTAAGTTTTTAAACTAGTCCTTGATTTCGGTGACAACAACATACTTCAGAGCAAGATCGGCGATCTTGATGTCGGACTTGTTGTTGATTTTGTATGTTCCGTCGACGACCTTGTTGAAGCAGGCGGTGTAATCGGCTGTCTTAAAGGTCAGGAACTTGCTGTGATCCATCGCCAGACCGACGCCCTTGCGGGTGACGTCAAGCGTCCAGGTTGTGCCGCCCTCGAAGGTGCCGGCATAATAGGATGTAAGGGCTTGGTAAACGGATTCGCCGAGCATCTTCATTGCGGAAGAAATGACGGTGGCGGATTCATTGTACTGGTCGACGTCGACGCCGATGACCCATTTGTCTTTCTGGGCACCGGCAGCGGCCATCACGGAGTTACCGACCGAACCGCCGCAGGCAAAGATGACCTGTGTGCCGGCGGTATACCAACCGGCTGCGCGTGTCTGGTTTTCGGGAGTGGCTGCGAAGTCGCCGGAGTAGTTATACTTAACTTTGATGGAGCCGGCTGCCAAGTTCATTTCCTTCGCGGCCTGTTCAGCGCCCTGCAGGAAGCCGTAGCCGTAGCGGATGACCGCCGGAACCGACATACCGCCCTGGAAGCCCAGTTCGGTGAAGCCGTCTTTAACTGCTGCGTAACCGGCAAAGAAACCGGCCTGCTCTTCGGCATAAAGGATGCAAAGAACGTTCTTTGCGGTGTTATAGGTCTTATAATCCTCGGTATGGGGTTGTCCATCCAACAATACGAACTTGACGTCCGGATACTTGGTCTGGGCCTCATAGATCGGAACTTCGAACAGGAAGCCCGGGGTCACAACGACCTTGGCGCCGCCTTTTACCGCGAGGCCGATGGCTTCGAGATAAGCTGCGTTGCTGGCTTCTTTGGGCTGATAATACTTGTGGCTGATCTTCTTCTCGGTTGCATACTTGACAAGGCCTTCCCAAGCGCCCTGGTTAAAGGATTTGTCGTCGATGGTGCCGAGGTCGGTGACCAACGCGAGGTCATAGGTCTCGGTTGTTGTCGCAGTCGAAGACGCCTTGGACGAAGCCGCCGCAGAGGACGCCTTAGACGAGGTCGCCGCCGTTGAGGATGCCGCAGAAACGACAGACGATATAACGGAAGCAACAGATTCTACCGACGGTGTCGATTCTACCGACGGTGTGGACTCGACGGACGGCGTCGATTCAACCGACGACGTGGTCGAGGGGGTGGATGTTTTGCCGCAGCCGATGAATGCTGACAATGAAACAAGCATAATGACGGCAAGCAAAACAGAAAGCGCTTTTTTCATAAAAACCCTCCTAATTGTCTATTCAACTCACGCTTAATGAGCGCGATTCAATTATACCTCGATCCGTCTAAAAATGCAATAGCATAACAACCGCAAAATCCTCTTCAAAACTTCGCATTGACAGCGAAGAACCGCGACTATATAATATAAATTGTAAAAACACGCTTCAAAAACGACAAAATGTTTCCAGTTCAAGAATCACTAAAACAAGAAACAAGAACGATACTCCGTGTTTTACGAAAGGGTGGTCATCCTTATGAAAAAAAGGGTATTGGCAATGGTGCTTGCAATACTGATGGCACTGACGTTAATCGGCAGCATGGCGGCTTATCTGCTGCGCTGACCGGAGTGACTTTATTTAAAGGAAGCTTTCATGGATTGCATCGATAAAAAACTGCTGTTAATCGTCAACCCGACCGCGGGCCGCATGCAGGCGGTCCGCAACATCGGGAAAATAAAAAAAATCCTCACCGACGGCGGTTACAGCGTCTCGGTACATATGACCTCGGCTCGCGCCGAAGCCACGCGTCTGCTTGCATCTTCTGCAGGCAATTATGACGTCATCGGCTGCTGCGGCGGAGACGGCACGCTGAATGAAGTGATCAGCGGGGTTTTGCTGTCGGGCAAGGATGTCCCCATCGGTTATATTCCGAGCGGCACGACCAACGATTTGGCAAAATCGCTCGGCCTCCCGACTTCGATTTTCAAATCGGCGCTCAATCTCATCACCGGTGAGCCGTATTTTGAGGATGTCGGCGAATTTTGCAACCGCTACTTCACCTATGTGGCCTCATTCGGGGCTTTTACCCGCGTATCTTATGAGACAAAGCAAAAAGACAAAAACATCTTTGGGCATGCCGCTTATCTCATGGGCGGGTTGCTCTCTATCGGCGATATCAAGCCGTTTCACGTCAAGGTCACCTGCGACGATGTATCCCAAGAGGGCGAATTTATATTCGGCGCGGTCACTAACTCCACATCGGTCGGCGGCGTGATGCGGCTTTCAGACGATCAGGTCAATCTGCGCGACGGAAAATTCGAGGTCATGCTGGTGCGCAACCCCGATAAACCCGGCCAAGTCGGACAATTGATTGACGAAGCCGTCAACCGGCATTATCACGGCAAACTGATCTCTTTATACCACGCGTCCAAAATCCGCTTTGAGTCACAGACACCGCTCGCTTTTACGCTCGACGGCGAAAACGGCGGCGAACACACCGACTGCCAAGCCGTCAACCTGCACAACGCCGTGCAATTGATTTTACCGCGGTAGGGGGCAGTTTCCACGCCGCCCCGAATGTAGGGGGCGTGACGCCCCGCATATTGAATTACGCTAAACATATTCATTTGTTTTTCTTTTTGACGGGCGGGCATGGAAACCCGCCCCTACGGCGATTTTTCGAGATTATCCCATTTTCCAACCACCATCATGTCATATCATGCGCTCTTTCTCAATATACTTTGACAGTATCGGAGAGGGAGCGTTTTCATATGATGGTATGGTCTTTTAAACTAAACAAAAAAATTCTCGCTTTTGCACTGGTCTTGATCGCAGCCATCATCGTGGTGGTTTTGATCGCAACCGGCGGCAGAACCGAGGCCCCCCAACAGCAGACCTCCTCGCGCAACAATGTCGTTTCCACCGAGGCCGATTTGCTTGTATTCGTCAAACAATTCGGCTGGGAGATTGCAGACACGCCTGCGGAGACAATCGCAATTTATATCCCCAAAAATTTTGACACGGTACTTGATCGTTATAACACGATTCAAAAGAATCAGGGCTACGACTTGACCAAATACCGGGGTGAAAAAGCCACCCGTTATACCTATGTGATCACCAATTATCCCGGTGTGACCGACAAAGTGGTTATCAACGTGATCGTACATAACGGCGAGGTGATCGGCGGCGACGTGTGTTGTAAAGCGTTGGGCGGCTTTATGCACGGCTTCTCGCCCGAACGCACCGAGGCATCCACGCTGGCCGAGGTCTCGCTGCCGACCGACATCGAGAGCGCATTGACCGAGCCCACCGTTGTGCCGGACGAAGTTGTGGGGCCGAGTGACTAATAGGTTCCTTGTAGGTAAGTGAAAAGTGAGCAGTTAAAAGTGTACAGTGACATCTTGTGAAAAATCTATGTGTTTCACCGCAGAGAGCGCCGACGACATGTCGTCGGCGCTCCGGCGTCAAAGAACCGCTTCGGCGGTTCTTTGACGTTTTTAATATTGCATAATCCTATTTATCGTGATAAAATATTCTCAAGACAGATTGGCTGTACAGCTTTGCTGTTAACAGCCGAAAATATAAGGAGAAACATCATGGAGAAAAAAATCATTGCGTGCGGTTTAGCGCCCAAGGCGCTCGGCCCTTATTGTCAGGCGGTCGAGACCGGCGGTTTCGTCTTTTGCTCCGGCATGATCGGCATCAACCCAGAAACCAATATTGCGCCCGAGGGCATTGAAGCCCAGGCGCGTCAGGTGATGGAAAACATCAAAGGTCTTCTCTCGGCGCAGGGACTGACGCTTGATCACATCGTCAAAACCACGATCTTTTTAAAGAATATGGACGATTTTGCCAAGGTCAACGAGATTTACGGCTCTTATTTCACCAAGGATCCGCCCGCGCGCTCCACGGTTGAGGTCTCGCGGCTGCCCAAGGACCTTTTGATCGAGATCGAGAGCATCGTCAAACTCTGATGCGTAAATTCGCCAAAAAAACGATCACGCTGCTCGCCGTTCTTTTCATGACGGCGGGCGCGTTCGGCTGTTCCGACCCAAAAAGCGAAACATCATCTTCGCCCGACCAAATCACGCTCGGTTCACTCTCGGGTCAGTCCGCACCGTCAACCGTGCTCTCCTCCGCCCCGTCCGTTGTCTCACAGAGTTCCTCGGTTTTGGCATCATCTGTTGTGTCGAGTGTTGTGACCTCAACCGTTTCTTCCGAACCGCGCGAAGTCACCCTTGACGAATTTATCGAGACCTTTATCGGCATTGCCGAACAACAGCCGCAATATCCGGTCAAGGACGGCAAGACCATTTACGGCGAACTCTTCGGAAACCCGCATGCGCAGTGGTGCACCGAATTCACCATGTATTGCTTAAAACAAGCAGAGGATCAGCTCGGCACCGAGTTTATCGGCACAATTTATCCGTGGCGCGATTCGGCTTATGACACCGGGCTGTGGTTTAAACGCAAAAACCGTTATTATGAAGCTCGCGGCAACTTTATCCCGTCGCGCGGCGATTTGATCATCTTTGACAGCGTACACGCCGGATATCCTAACCACATCGGCACCGTGACCGGCACCGTGGTTGAGAACGGCATCACTTATATCACCACCATCGAGGGCAACATCCCCGAGGACGAGGTCAGCCAGGTGCGCCGCCGCAAGCTCGCGACGACCGACCCGATCATCATGGGTTATTGCAGCACCACGGTCACAACCGAGTATACAGGCCCTCTGGACCAATATTGATCTCGGTCAGCGGGCATTCTTCCTTGAAACCACGCTTACACACCGCCAACCGATATTCTTGCGGTTGATTGAATAAATAGAAACAAAAAGCGCTCCCATTGTCCCCCGCCAATAAAATTTCGTCCCCCACCACGATGGAAAATGACGACATCGGCGTGGTCAGACCCGTTCCGAGCGCTTTTACATAACTCTCTTTTAACACCCACAAATCGTAAAAATTCATCGGATGTTTTGCCAACCAGTCGTATTCCGGCTTCGAAAAGAACCGCTTTGCTACGGCAATTTTAGGCGGTTCGAGCTTTTCGATATCCACCCCGACTTCTTCATCGGAGATCACCAGCGCGGCATAGTCGCCCGAATGCGAGAGATTGAAATAGAGGTCGCCTTGTGTTAAGTACGGCTTTCCGTTTCGGTTCTCGGTCATTGTCGGCGGCAATGGAATCTGCGGAAATTGTTGCGCCAGCACCGCGTAAAGCAGCAGCCGCGCCCCCATTGACTGGCGGATTGCCCTTTTACTGTGCATCTTGGTCAGCTTTTCGCCGCACAGTCGGAGGTTGTTTTGATCTTCTATATTCACAGTGGAAATATTTGTGTAAAATGCCTGTAACATTTTCTCACCTCTCACACTCATTTTATCATGAGACCGAGCTCTGTTCAAGTGAAAAGCGACAAACCACGCCGCTTCAAGGGTTATGGTTTTCGGCAACAGCCGAATTTATCATACGACCGTTTATTTTCAAACAGGGAAAGGATGGTAAAGTTCACATGAAAAAGGTATTGTTATTATTACTTGCGCTGCTGGTGCTTTTGGGCGGCTGTGCGGCGACGGAAGAAATGCGGGCACCCGATAATGCTTTATACGCAATGGGAGCTGCTCCCACAACCGATTATGACAAAAACGGGGGCGTGGTGGCATCGGTTGAAAGCACAGCAGCAGTCGCCTCGGCGCCTTCAAAAGCAACTGTAAGCGGCGATAGTGCTGCCACTGCACCGACGAGCCGCAAACTGATCTACAACATCTCGATTACCATGGAGACGCTGACGTATGATGAAACGCTTCCGGCATTAAAAGCCCGCTGTGCGGCGGCAAACGGGTACATTGAAGGCGCTTCCGAAGTCGGTGTCAATCTCAACTCGACCGGCAAACGCAGCGCGGCGCTGACCTTTCGCATTCCCGCCGTAAACCTCGACGCATTTTTAAATGATGTGACCCTGATGGGCAATGTCATTTCCAACACCAAGAGCACGCAGGACATCACCGGCAGTTATTATGATACGGATGCGCATCTAAAGACCCTGCGGGTTCAGGAAGAACGCTATTTGGCGCTGCTGGAAAAGGCCGACTCCATGGAGGACATCATCACCATCGAACAAGCGCTTTCGAACGTTCGCTATCAGATTGAATCGCTGACCGGAACATTGCAGCGCTATGACTCACAAGTCGAATATTCCACCGTGTCCATCAGCTTACGGGAAGTCGGAGAGACGACCCAACCCGAACCCGAGACCTTCTGGCAAAAAATCGGGGACGCTTTCACCAACTCGATCAAAGCGATTTGGAAATTTGCCAAGTGGTGTTTGGTCGCCTTTATCTCGGCGCTGCCGTTTATTGTACTCATCGGCTTGATCATTTTCATCATCTTCTTTATTGCGCATCGTAAAAAAGTAAAGAAATCAAAACCGAGTGACAAACCTAAGCAACCTGACCAACCTTAAGCAATCACACAACGGCGGCTGTCCTTTTGGGCAGCCGCCGTTTTTCGACATATTCTCAATCCGAAGAGTGTAAAATGGAATGAAAGAACGGTTGTCCGAAAACCTGTATGATACGAAAGGGGTTAAACCGATGGAAAACAACAATGAGTACGGGCGAAAGCTCTTATCCGCGACACGCCTCTGCGCTTTTTGCGCTGTAGTGGTCTTAATTTTGGTGGTGGCAGCCGGTGTGGTGCTGCTGCCCCGCGTGGTCACAACCTTAAATGACCTAACTGTGGCGGCGGCAAATCTCAAGGCAGTCGACTGGCAGTCACTTTCCGAAGATGTGGGCAAAGCTGCCGATGTATTGGAAAAAGTCGATTTCGACAAACTCAATCAAACCATCGAAGAGCTGCAAAACGCCATCAACCCCATCGCAGAACTCTTTGGAAGCGGGTCATGACGGCGGCATAATGCCGCTTTCAAACGCGTCCTTATAGGTGCAGCCAATACGCTTGATAGCGCGCTTCCATCCTTGGTGTAAAAAGAGGATAAATTCGAACATATGAGGTCACATGTAGGGAGCGAAATCCGCGCGTGAATCTGTGCAACAGGGACGGGGACGCCCTCGTCGCTCCGTAACACGGTTAAAGAGCTGACTTCGATTTATGATGCTTCATAGAAATTCTTACTCCGCGACTGCGTAGATCTTTATATCCTTGATACAAAACGTCAGCCGCCAGCCGTCTTTGATTTTTTCAACCTGAATTTCGCGGTGCGCATTGCCGAGTTCGGGAGACTTTAGTTTACAATCGCGCAGGGCGGGCAGATTTTCCCCCGTCACTTCAAACACGAACTCGTCATCGTCGCAATCGCATAAAATATTCTTCATCACGGGCACATCGCCCACCGTTGTCACCCATTCGTGCGCAACCGCCGTCAGATTGGTGTTGATGATATGCACCATCAGCCGTCCGTCGGTGATCCTTGCGCGGCAGACGCGGCGTTTATCACCTTTGATAATTTTAACGGCGGGAACCAAAATGCCCTTTTCGATCAGCGCCGGAATTTCCTCTGCACCGTTGACAACGGCAAGCCCGGGATAATTTCCCGAGATCAATTCCTGCGAGAGGGATACCGGGCGATCAAAGCCCTTTTCGTCTTTGGTGCCGTACGGCAGCGCGACAATCAACTTGCCTCCGGCTTTTAAATATTCTTTCACGGCGGCATGCTGCGCGTCGGAGACGCAGGCGTTGCAGTCCATCACCAGCGGCGTTTTTTCCGCTTTCAACGCGTCGGCGTCGGCCAGTTCGCGGTAACGGACAAAACGGTAACTCAGGTTATGGCGGACAAACCCGTCCGTCCACTCGAGAATGCGGCTCCAAACGTCTCTCTCGTTCTTCATAATGCCGTTTTCGCGGTTATAACGGTTCGAGACGATGCGGACATTTAAAATATCTTTGCAGTCGAGCGGAACGAGAGGGCTGTGTTGTTTTTCCCAAACATTAAACGGCCCGACCAGCGCTTCGGTGGTCTTTTGGTCATCGGGAATCTCCATCAACCGACCAGGCAGTGTGCTCGACCAGTTTGCCGCGCCCCAAAAACGCGCCAGTGCCCAACCGAGATATGCCCCGTCCTCATAGACCGTATAGCTCAGTGCAATCGCGGGCGCATGCCCCATCTTCTCGGCAATGTCCTTTTGCTGCATCGCCTCCGCGTCATTTTTTACCCAGTTGACCGCATTACAGGTGATGCCGCAGTTTTCGAGCATGACAAGGTCGAGCTGATCCTCCGATTTTTCAAGGTCGAGCGCCAATGAGTTGAGGTAGAGCGGCCCGGTCGAGGAACAGCAGGTCAAAAGCGGCTTCGGGGCAACGCACTCTTTGATCATGCCGATGTGTTCGCGTATTCCGTCGGTGCGCATGCGCACATAATCGCGAAATGCCGGGTTGTTGTAATTGCCCCAGTGCATCGGGTGTTTTGACGTGTCACCCCAAAAATCCTTGTCGTCAAGCGTCGGAATTTCGTGTCCGTAATCCCGGCGAAAGCGCTCGCGGCAATACTCACACCCACAGTCGGCAAAATAGGCGTAGGTGCACATGTCGTCCACCTCAACAGCGTCAAAATTGACCTCCGCCATCAGCCGCTTCAGATATTTTTGATGCATGTCTAAAAATGCCGGATTGTTGTGGCAAAACAACTCTCCCTGATAACTTGTCGAGTACCCTCTGCCGCCGTCACGCAGGTCGACTTCGCAGATGTCTTGAAACCGGTGACCTTCGTAAGATGCGTTTTCCGCCGCTTGAAAATCCTTGTGCAGCAGCACATGGTGGCGGTGATTTTTATGCAGCAAAGCCAGTTCTTGCTCATTTTTCGGCCGCTCGACCAGATTGCAAGAATAATGATCGATAAATTTGATGCCGTATTGATGCAGTTCTTGACAGACCAGATTCAAATAGCCGTGGTAGCTGTTAAAATAGTCGGAGAAGTCGAATCTCGTGTGCAGCCCGAAGTTGACGCAAGTGTCAATACCGGCCTCGTACATGGCCCTTGCTTTGGCTCTGACGCGCTTTTGCACCTCGATGTCGGGCCAGAGCAGATCGCCGACTTCCGTCCACCAGGAGGCCGCCCGAATCGGCTTGAGCCCGCCCGTGTATATCCGCTTTTGTTCCATACTCATTTCCTCCGTTTGCTGTGCCGAAGCACAAATCATTGCCGCAGGCAACATCATATGCACCGCGCACGTTGCGCGTGCATACATCATTTGCCCGACAAGGGCAAGCATCATATAAAGCATACATCATTTGCCCGACAAGGGCAAGCATCATTTAACAAAGCATCCCGCTTTTGCGGAATGCTTTGTTTTATTGGGTTATATTAAAAACGAATGATGTGTGCTTGCGCACATGATTTATCGGCTCACGCCGAAATGATGTTGCGTCGTGCCGCAATGATGTAATGTATTCCGCTCTTATTTATGCGAAGGATACATCATTCGCAAAGCGACATCATTGCCAAAGGCAACATCATTATCCGCGCAGCGGAATACATCATTAAAAAAACACGCCAAAACTTGCTACTAAATTTGTTTAACGAAAAAGGCATCCCGCTTTTGCGGAATGCTTTGTTTCATTGCGTTATATTCAAAACGCATGATGTGTGCTTGCGCACATGATGTATCGGCTAACGCCGAAATGATGTTGCGTCGTTCCGCAATGATGTAATGTATTCCGCACTTATTTATATACGAAGGATACTTCATTAGCATAGCGACATCATTGCCATAGGCAACATCATTTTCCGCGCAGCGGAATACATCATTAAAAAAACACGCCAAAGCGTGTTTTTTT
>CAZTDA010000029.1:0-10730 GCA_964612155.1 uncultured Eubacteriales bacterium
AGATGTTTTAGGTTCATTAAGCGCCGAAAGAAGTAAAAATGATATTATTAAAAGTGCATATCAAACGGCATATGAATACTTTAGCAATTCCGCTAACATTGGGAAAGAGATTCCGAAGGATGTGAAAAGTGCGCTAAATACATTTTTACAGAGCGTTGATAATGATACAAAAGTCCGAATTTTACAAGAAAGCGGTTTGGAAGGATTAAAAAACAAAGCTAAATTACCAGATGGTACTTATGCTAAAGAAAGTACTGTAATAACGGTAGGCCCATATGCGGGTTGCACATTAACACAGGGTTTTAATGATACAACAAACGATAAATATAGAGGTCATTTGGGATATGATATCGGAGGTGAAAATTGCAATAATATTTTCCCAATTTTAGATGGTGAGATCTTTGCAATACAAGCGGATCAATATAAATATAAGAACGGGAAGAAGATACCAATATATGATGACGAAGGAAAATTTACTGGGGAATATGAAAAGCATCCAGACGGAGTTACAGTTACAATAAAACATACCAACGCACAAGGCGAGGTATATTATTCAACATATTGCCATCTGGCTGAAGGTTCGGTTAAAGATTTGAAAAAAGGTGATATAGTTACGACAAAGTCAATAATCGGATTCAAAGGTGACACCGGTAATTCAAAGGGCAAACCTCATTTGCATTTATGCGTTTATACAGGCGATAGTACAAGTAATCCAATAGGGTACATTGATAGTGTAAAACGGAAACTGCCATTTCAAAACTTTGATAATTATAATGTTAACAGTTACTTTTATCCCGCAACAGATGCTACTTGGAATAGAAAGTTCTATGATCCTTATCTGGTTATGATAACCAACGGAGGTCTCATATCATTATTTCCATATTAAAACAAAAGGGGATAAAAAATTGAAAAAGTACACTATATCTGCATTAATTATCCTTATATTACTAGGCTGCGCGAAAACACCTGCAAATTCTCAGTTTTCTTCTGCTGGGTCGTTTTCTTCGGCGGCTTCATCAGACATTAAATCAAACGGCGATTATGAGTATGTGATTGCTGATAAGGGCGTTACAATTAAAAAATACATCGGCAGTGCTACAGATATCATGATACCCGATATGATTGACGGGTTTCCGGTTAAGGTGATCGGCGAAAGCGCTTTCAAAGTAAACAAAGCCATCGAGCGCGTTAAATTTCCTGACAGCGTAGTTTTGATTGAGAAATCCGCTTTTGAGGATTGCTATGCGTTGAAAAATATTGAGTTCGGGGAAAATATAGAGAAGAGTGGGGATCATTCATTTAGTTCGTGTTGGAATTTGGAAAAGGTGATTTTTAATAAAAAAATAACCGAAATTGGGAAAAGCGCCTTTTTGGGTTGCAATAAAATTAAAAAGATGGATTTACCGGACAGTGTTGAAGTAATCGGAGAGCAGGCTTTCAGTCAGACCGGAATTGAAGAGTTTATTTTCCCTCAAAAAGTTACGGTGATTAGTGGGGGAGTATTTGAAGAATCTAATCTTCAAAAAGTAATTCTTCCCATTAATGTTCAGGTGATTGAATGGGGCGCTTTTCGCAATACGGTTATATCAGAGATTTTTATTCCCGACAGTGTGACTAAAATTGGAGTGGGTGTATTTAACGATTGTTTAAGATCATTGATTCTATTTTATGACAACAATTCGCTTGTACCTATATACGCACATGAGAACAATCTTATCAATTCTAAAATATCTGAATAGATAAAACACATCGTATTATATTTAAGCAGGAGATTACCCTGCTTTTATTTTTTATACAAAACGTAACACTTACAAACCGGCGTTGACAACACGGAAAATTTAGGGTATACTCCGGTTAAGACCACCGGAAACATCAACGCGGGAATTACGTCAGCGAATGTATATGTTCCCAATATGGGGGCAGAAGATATGGAGAATAAAACCGTAAAGTATAACATTGAAGGAAGATTGATCTATCAAGATAAATACAATGGTCTTTCGGACAGACAAAAAAAGTTCTTGACACTGCCGTAAAGGAGTATTACAGCAAAAAGATAAGCGGAGAAAATTATATATCTCTTTTTGATACGTGATTACCTCTACACGGAGGCATTCGGTCTTTTCGATTTCATCCCCGACGATTCACTGGTGACCGGATATTCCGAGCAACAGCACGGAATTTGGTACTATCCGAAAGAGTTGCCGAAAGTCACGACCGAGGTGCTTTCGTTCAACGGGAACCTCAAAGACGGAGATTTTATTCTCAAAGTTAATTTTACTGATAACGCGGGAGATACCTGTGAAAAAACTTTCTCTTATACGCTTGTACAATATGACAGTGTAGGCGGTTCAAATTATCGAGTGATTTTGAAGGGGATTCAATGAAACATGAAAATGCCGAGCGGTAATTGTGCCGCTCGGTATTTTGTTATTTTTGTGTGATCGATTCAAGGCGATAAGTTAAAAACAGCGTTCTTTGCGGGTTTTACGGCAATCTTTGGGGTTGGCTTGATGTTCGCAATAATAACAGATTTCGTTTTTGAGTTCTCCGCCTGCGAAAAATGCGTCGAGGTTTTGCAGGGTGACTTCGGCGATGTTGTGCAGCGCCTCTGAGGTGAAATAGGCCTGGTGCGAAGTGATGATGACGTTGGGCATAGCGGAGAGCAAGGCCAGCGTATCGTCGCTGACACCCGATTCGGAGTGATCCTCATAAAAGAAATCGGCTTCTTCCTCATACACATCCAGACAGGCGCCGCCGATCTTTTTGGCGTGCAGGCCGGAGAGCAACGCGGGACTGGCGATCAAGCCGCCGCGTGAGGTATTGACGATAAAGACGCCGTCTTTCATTTTAGCGATGGAATCCGAGTTGATAATATGATGGGTTTGATCGGTCAGCGGGCAATGCAGGGAGATGAAATCCGCGCTTGCCAACAAGGTATCCAAGTCGGTATAAGTAAAATTGACATCCTTGGCGGGGAAGGGATCGTAGGCGAGAATATTCATGCCGAAACCCTTGCAGATATCGATAAACACCCGCCCGATGCGCCCAGTACCGATGACGCCGACGGTCTTTCCGTGCAGATCAACGCCGCAAAGACCGTTTAAGCTGTAATTGAAATCGCGGGTTCGGATATAGGCCTTATGAATTTTACGGTTTAAAGTCAACAGCAGCGCCATGGCGTGCTCCGCGACCGCATAGGGTGAATAAGCGGGGACATGCATGACGTTGATTTTGCCGTAAGCCGATGTGAAGTCGACATTATTATAACCCGCGCTGCGCATCGCAAGGGCTCTGACGCCTAAATCATATAATTTACCGATCGTCGCTGCGCCGATGTCGTCGTTGACAAAGCCGATGACAGCATCGCAGCCGGCGGCGAGCGGAGCAGTGTCGGGATTCAATTTGTATTCGAAATAGCGAAGTTCGTAATTTTTATTTTGCTCGTCAAAGACCTTAATATCATAGGGTTTTGCGTCAAAAAGGGCAATTTTTTTCATGTTAGAACCGTCCTTTCGGGTGTAGTTTGTTCGTTTTATAGGGTAGTATACCGTGAATCGTGTTTGTTCAGGAAATAAACATGAAGCATCCCTGCCAACAAATTCTAACATGGATTTGATTTTGTTGCAACCCATATCCGGGTTGTTATAGTGAAACCCCTTGAAAATTAAAACTAAATAAGCGGTAAGTGGTTTTGCATTGGGTAAAACCACTTTAAACTGTTTATGCCTTGAAATGAAAGTGGTTTTACTATACAATAAACTCATTAAAACAGATGAAAACGGGGGCACTTTATGAAAAAATATCCGGAGTTGGTCGTCTGTGCACTGGACGGCGGCGTTCAAAGCTATATTCTCGAACAGGCGGCTGCGGGAAAGTTGCCCGGGTTTTCGCGTGCGATGAAAAACGGAACCGTGGTTGACGACTGCCGTCCGCCGTTTCCCTCAATTACACCAACTTGTTGGGCGAGTTTTTCAACCGGTACTACACCGGACATAAACGGCATCACCGATCAAGATATCCTGTTGACGGGAATGCCGCCCGATCGGCTCGCAACCGGATACAGCGGGCACAACCTGCTCGCAGAGCGATTTTGGGAAGCCGCGGCGAAAGTCGGGAAGAAGTCATTGGTGTTGAATCTGCCGACCTCGGGTCCGAATGTTACACCCGGTGTGCGTTATTTTTGTACAGCCAACCGTGGCGATTCGAATCAGCGTACCGTGCCCGTGCCGGTAGATATTTCGGATCAATTGTATGTTTTTAATGGTAATGCCGATTTTATATCTTCCGATGATCGGACTCCGACGCCGTCCGGGCAGTGGCAACCCCAAATCGCATTAAAACCGAGTTCTTATCAAACGGGTACAGACGGCTGTGTGATATTAGAGGTTGAGACCAAGAACGAGCGGGAGAATCCGAGTCGCATTGAGCCGTTCACTTGGGCGTTAAAACGGGAAGAGGCAGGCGTTAAAATCGCTTTTACCGAAGAAATGCTGCTGGCCGGCGACGGTTATATGATACTGCCGGGAAAATGGTCGGAAACGATACGGCGTCCGTTGAAAAACGAGCGGGGGATTCAAGAGTATCTATTCCGTATTAAATTGATTTCCGGGGATACGCCGGATGTTATTGCGGTCTACATCACGCCCGCGACGGATCTCTGCGCTGTCGCTGCGCCTCCGGAATTTGCCGATCGGCTGTCGGGTATGAAAAACATTCCCACCGACAGTTTTTACGGGCGGTTTTTGGTGCGAGAGGGTTGCTTGGACACTGCGCTCGAATGTACGCAATATGACTTCGACTGGCACAAAGAGGTCATTGCCGATGCGATGGAAACCGATCCGTTTGATATTTTAATCACCTACCACGTCCAATTGGATTCGGTGAACCATATGTACCGAAGCGTTTTTGAAGGCGTCGCCCCGTCGTCGGAAGCCGAAAAATCCACGGCTGCCGAGGCATTTGAGCGGACATACAGACAAGCCGATGAATTTTTATGCTGGCTTTACGACCATGTTATCGGGGCGGATACGCAGCTGCTGATTGTTTCGGATCACGGTGCGGTCGGGTATCATAAAACGCTCAATCCGATCGACGCGCTCGAAAAAGCCGGTTTGGCAGTGCGTTCAGACAAGACCGACCCGTGGGGACTGCCGCTGGCAGAACTTGAACAATCGAATGCGATCCCGGTTGGCTGCGGAAACATCTATGTCAATCTCAAGGGGCGTTTTCCCTTTGGTATCGTGGATATAGCGGATTACGACAAGACCGTAGGCGAGATCATCGCGGCCTTGCAGGAGTATTACCGAGAAACGCTGGCTTTTGCTGTAGAAAACCGACAAGCGGGTTTTGTGGGACAGGGCGGAAAAAGATCCGGCGATGTTGTATTCGGAATATCCGGCGGCACAACCGGCGGATTTATCGGCGGCGTGCACGCCTGCCAGATGCCTACCGCAAAATCCAAAACCGGCTCTATCAATGCGTTATGCATTTTGTCGGGCAACGCATTTGTTCAAAACGCTTATCTTTCGCGACCTGTAAATCTGTATGATCTTGCGCCCACGTTATGCCATGTCTTGAATTATCCGCAACCTGCCCAGGCAACCGGCGCAATTATATTTCAAGCGCTGTCCGCAGCCGAAGGGCAATTGTGAACACGGTGCGAAACGGAGAGAACCGTTGTTCACTAGAGATAGTTGTGAAAAAAAAATCCGTTCCACGGGGGCGGAACGGAAAAAAGCAAAGGATATCATACCGCAAGCACAAAGGAAACCATGCTTGCAACGTATTGCAGGCAATCTTGCGGTTATTGATGGTAAGTGAATGATTACAAGGATAAACGGTCGCCGGGGTGAATGCCTGATTGTTCGGCGGCTCCGGAGCGTAGTTCAAGGATACTGTGAGATTTTTTAACGGTTTTTAAAACTTTTGACGGCGGGACTTGGGCGTCGATTTGAACGACGGTGCCGTCCTTTGCCAGATAGACGATGTCAATCGGATAGGCCATATTGAATGTATGGACTTGATTACAGGGAACGAGCAGGAGACCGCTGATATCGTCATTGAGGGTGCGACCCATCAGACCGCGAAGGCGGGTGAAAAACCCGTTTGCATAAAATGCGCGGCAGATTTGGGTATCCCCTTTTCGAATTTCAACCGTTTTCATGCTGAAAAGGCCTGAATCAGGTTCATCGCCGCCGGTCCGAGCAGAATTAAGAAGATGACCGGGAAGATAAAGCCGATGGTGGGCAGCATCATTTTGACAGGTGCTTTTGCTGCTTTGGCCTGTATGCGCTGGCGGCGCTCGATGCGCAGGCGATCGGCTTGAGAAGTGAGCACGTTTTTGATCGGGACGCCGAGTTGTTCGGCTTGTATGATCGCGGTGGTAAACACCGTAAGTTCTTTCACATCACAGCGGTCGGACATCTCTTTGAAAGAAGTTCTGCGAGAGACGCCCATCTGAATGTTTTTGATTGCAGACGCGAGTTCGAGCACAACAATGCTCTTGTATTTTTGAGAAAGACGGTTGATCGATGCGTCCAAACCCAATCCGGCTTCGGCGCTGACCACCAATAAGTCCATTACATCGGGGAGTTCGCTCACGATGGCTTCCTTACGCCTTTTGGTTTTTGTGTTGACATAACTTCTGGGGCCGAGGACACAAATACCCATACCGAGCAATAAAAAGAGCAGCTTATTGAGCAATTCGATTGAAGCAAAACGGATAATCAGCAGGCATCCGAGTAATACCACAACCGTTATAATGGTTTTCAGCGTAGTGAATTCGTTTGCTGATATATTGATTCCGGCTGTTCTGAGCTGTTTTTCCAGCTTTTCCATGCTCTTGCTTTGCTTGGCTGAGATATTTCCGTCTTTGCGTTGAAACGCGGATGAAATACGGCTTAAAAACGGTCTGATGAGACGATCCGCAAAGTTCTTTTTCAGTTCTTCATCACCAAAGTCGCGCTGAACATTCCGAATGGCATTGAGACGACGAGTCGTTGCATCCCATTTTTTGCCCAACTCCATTAAAGCCGCTACAACGATGGCGAAAATGGCGGAAGCCACCGACAAAACAATATATCTCAAATTTATTGCCATCCTTTCTTTGATTCAGGATGTTTGTCTCTTTTGGCATAGCCGAAAGTGACAAACTCTAGGTTTGAAAAATTTATTTTTCAAACTGACCCCTTACATTTTAATATTGACAATCTTACGGACAATGAGAAATCCGATGGTCTCCATAACCGCCGAAATAATCAGCATAATTCGTCCCGCGCTGGTCGTGAAAAACATATTGATATACCCGGGATTTATGAACATTAAGATTAACAGGATAAAAATCGGCAGTGCACCGATGATGTAGCCGCTGAGTGTACCCGAAGCCGTCATGGTCTTGATTTCACCGCGCAGACGAATGCGTTCGGAGATGGTTGAAGAGATATTATCCAGTACATCTGCAAGATTACCGCCGATTTGGCGTTGGATGATAACCGCATTACAGATGAGCTCCAGGTCTTTATTTCCGGTTCTGGTGATCATACGGTCAAAGCTGGTCTCAAGCGGCATTCCCAACTTTGTCTCGCGGCTGACTCTTGCAAACTCCTTTGAGATCGGCGGTTCCATATCTTCGGCAATGCTTTGCATGGCTGCCTGAAAGGACATACCTGCGCGGATGGAGTTACAGATGATAGCGACCGCATCGATGAGTTGTTTATCAATCTTGCTCAATTGCTTTTGATGCTTTAAACGCACATAGGCGATGGGAGCTGCAGCACCGACGATGACAAGACCCAAACAGATGATCGGATTTGCACCCATAAATAAAATCAACAAAGGGAGAGCAATGGCAGCGAGTATCCACAAAAGAATGAATTCTTCCGCGCGCAGGGCGATTCCGGCGACATATAACTCGTCGGCAAGGCGTTCAAGCTGCTTGCGCTGTACCCGGGGTTTTCTGTCCGCTTTTGAGCGTTTATTCTCCTCGCCCGAAGAAGTCAGCGCTTTGAGGCGCTCCCGCTCACGGACACGATTTTTGGTCAGCGCATAAACAATAATGACCGTGATGCAAAAAACGACGCTGGCGGCTGTGGCGATCAGACCGTATTTAATCAAGTCCTGCAATTGTATAACCTCCCTTTCCTACGAGAAGACAGCTCTGAGATGGCAGAGAGCAGATGGTTTAAATTCCGACTGTTGACTTCTCGCCTTAAACTTCTCATTTTTTACGAGAACCACTCGTCGCGCACACCCACGCCGTTATCGATTATTTTTTCGGTGCAGCGGGGTTTTAGGCCGGTGGCGATAAACCGTCCTGTCGGTTCGCCGAATCTGGGGTGTTCGTAGACGAAGATATCCTGCATGGTGATGATATCACCTTCCATACCAATAATCTCGCTGACGCTGGTTACTTTTCTTGAGCCGTCGCGCATGCGGGATTGTTGTACGATCACGTCAATGGCACTTGCAACTTGCTGTCGAATGGCATTGAGCGGCAGATTCATTCCGGCCATCAGTACCATGGTTTCCAGACGGGCAAGCATATCACGGGGGGTATTGGCGTGGCCGGTGGTCATGGAGCCGTCGTGGCCGGTATTCATGGCTTGCAGCATATCCAAGGCCTCACCGCCGCGCACCTCGCCGACGACAATTCGGTCGGGACGCATTCTGAGGGCGTTTCGTACCAGATCGCGGATGGCGATCTGACCTTTTCCCTCTAAGTTTGCGGGGCGGCTCTCAAGTGTCAGAACATGATCCTGACGCAGCTGGAGTTCGGCGGCATCTTCGATGGTGATGATGCGTTCGTCGTGCGGGATGTAGCCCGAAAGAATGTTTAACAAAGTTGTTTTACCGCTTCCGGTTCCGCCGGAGACGACGATGTTGAGTCGCCCTTTGACGCAGGCCTCCAAAAACGCGGCCATTTTAAAGTTTAAAGACCCGAAACCGATTAAATCATTGATCGTGAGCGGAATTTTTGAAAATTTCCGTATGGTGAGCAAGGGTCCTTTTAACGAGAGCGGTGCGATGACGGCGTTGACACGGGAACCGTCGGGAAGACGCGCATCGACCATCGGGTTAGCTTCGTCGATGTGTCGTCCCAGCGGCGATACAATGCGGTCGATGACATTGAGCAATTGTTCTTCGTCATCAAAAGTCACTTCACTGCGTAAGAGCTTACCCTTGCGTTCGATATAAATTTGCTTTGCGCCGTTGACCATAACTTCGGTGATGGTCGGATCGTACATCAATTTTTCCAGCGGACCGAGCCCGCGGATTTGGTCGTAAATTTCGGTTGCGATGCGGCTGCGATCTGTGCGCGGGAGCGATTCGCTGCTTTGACCGAGAATGGTGTCAATCAACGCCCGAGTATCAGCTTCGGACATATCCTTGCCTTGCTGATCCTCACGTTTGTTCATAGCCTCGACGACTTCCATATGCACTTTGGTGCGTAATGTGGATAACTCATCGGAATTTTGGACTTGCGTGCCGGGTTTGGTGTCGACCTTTTTATTATCGATTTTATCAAGCAGTCCCATGGTTATACCATCCTTCCTGAGATTTTGGATGTTTGGTCTTAATTATCAAACCAAAAGTCCCTAATGAAGAAATTTGAACTGCGATTATTTGCTTTTTCCCAGTCGTCTTGCGAAATTTGTGATTTCAACTGCAAAACGACTGCGCTTGTCGCCGATGACAACGGGTATTCCGCGGTTGACTGCCTGCATGACGACCTTGGGTTCATCGGGAAGTGATAAGATGACCTTTTGATCCAGAATGTGTTCCACATCCCGCACACTGATGCCTGAAATACCGTCTTTATTGACGACTAACTTGATTTTCGAAAGGAGGTTGAGCGCTTCGAAAATCTTGAAACTGGTTTTCGTGTGGTGCAACGTGGCGATATCCTCGGTCACCACAAAGAAGATGGCATCGGATTGTTCCATCGCAGCGATGGTACAGTCGTTGAAGGACGGAGCCATATCAAGCACCAAAAAGTCATACTCATACCGCAGAGCCGAGAGGAGGGTTTCGATGTGCTCAGGGGTGATGAGATCGGCGTACTCCGGCGACTGACTGGCCAACAGCACGTCGACCCCGCTTGAATGGCGGGTCATATAACCCCGCAGCGTTGCTGAGTCGAACTTATTGCCCTGAACCAGATCGGCAAGTGTGTCGGAGCTGTTGATGTCCATGAAGATGCCGACAGCACCGAATTGCAAATCCAGATCGATGAGTGCCACTTTTTTGCCCTGCTGTGCCAGCGATACGGCTAAATTCACAGCAAGGGTGGTCTTGCCGGTGCCGCCTTTCGGGCAAAAAAACTGGACGATGTGCGAACGGTAGGCGGTGGTTTGCCCACCGAGCGCCGCAGCACGGTTTTTTTCCCGATTTGAGGCGGCGAGGATGCTTGAACGAATTGCTGCGGGATCCCCGTTGACATCCACGACACGGGCAGCACCTGCATCCATTGCACGGGTGACCAAATCGGTTGTTAATCCCCGGGTGAGCATGACGATGACAATGTCGCTGCGTGTCATATACAATCGCTCGGAGAAGCTGAATTCCGCTTCGGAATCCTCACCGATGACAATCAAAGCCAGATCGGCCGATTGATTGCCGATTTTATTTAATCCGGTGGCTTCCGGGGTTACCCACAGAAAGAAATTGAAGTCATCACCGCTGAGTATTGATTTGAGGTTTTGTACATCATCGCTGTCAGAAGCGATGATAAT
>CAZTDA010000030.1:0-10716 GCA_964612155.1 uncultured Eubacteriales bacterium
TAAAATCGGCGTATGCTGCGGTCTGCCGTTTTGGTTGATGTGCAGCGCACAGCGCCTGCCGAACACGATGCATTCGAGCAGCGAGTTCGAAGCCAGCCGGTTTGCGCCGTGCACACCCGTGCAGGATGCCTCTCCGACGCAATAAAGCCCCGGCACATTGGTCGCACCGTCGAGATCGGTCTTGATGCCGCCCATAAAATAGTGCTGCACCGGGATCACCGGAATCCAGTTGACGGCAATGTCGATGTCATAATTCATACACTCGGCATAAATCGTGGGAAAACGCTTTTGCAAAAACTCACGGCTCTTGGAGGTGATATCCAAATAGACATTCGCCAAGTCGTATTTTTGCATCTGCATGATGATGGCGCGTGAGACCACATCGCGCGGCGCCAAATCTGCCATCGGATGCGCGTCTTTCATAAACGCCTCCCAGCGGCGGTTACGCAGCACGGCGCCTTCGCCCCGCAACGCTTCGGAAATCAAAAAATACCGTCCGCCGACACCCGGGTGAATCAGCGCCGTCGGATGAAACTGAACAAACTCCATGTTTTCAACCGCCGCACCCGCCCGCATCGCGGCGGCAATGCCGTCTCCGGTGGCGGCGACCGCGTTGGTGCTGTTGCGGTAAATGCGCCCGATGCCGCCGGATGCGATCACGGCGTTCGGCGCTTTCACGAGGATATTTTCCCCGTCTTTTTCAATCAATATTCCCGCGACTCCGCCATCCGCTCCCTCGACGATATCGATGAGCATCGACCGGTCTAAAATCGTGATGTTTTCGCGCTCGTGTACGCGGGTAAGCAGCGTATCGGTCATATGTTTACCGGTGGCATCGCCGCCGCAGTGCAAAATGCGGTTGCAGCAGTGCGCGCCTTCGCGGGTAATCGAGAGTTTGCCCTGTGCGTCCTTGTCAAACGGCACACCCAAATCAGCCAGCTTGACCATGTTTTCGGGGCCCTCGGACACGAGCGTCATCACGGCTTTTTCGTCGCAGATGCCCGCCCCCGCCACCAGAGTGTCGCGCACATGGTCTTCGACGCTGTCTTCTTTCAGCGTGACGGAGGCAATGCCGCCCTGCGCATGAATGGAGTTGGATTCCTCCTCGCCGAACTTGTTTAATATTACAATTCGTAGTTTTGAGTTAATATTTAACGCACAGTAAAGTCCCGCGACCCCCATTCCGACAATCGCGACATCATATTCCAGTGTTTTTTCGGGCTGTTTTTTGCAATACAGATACTTCATAACTTTTCTTCTTCCGTTTTTTAGACCTTTATATTATCGAATTCTCGGACTCTCGATCTCGTCGTCGTATTTGACTTCATGCGGCGGGCGGAGCAGCTGTTCGGGTTTGAGCAGCAGCTTCCTGAAATAGCGCATTGAGACCGCATAATAGTGCCCGTCGCAAATGCGCTCATCAGTGACGATGCACAGCCGCAAGGTCTTTCCGATCGTTTCATTACCGTCATCTGCCGCAACAATCTCGCGCTTTTTCTTACCCATCGCAACAAACAGCGAAGCGGTCCCGAATTCATACAGATGATGATAGACCGAATCAATACCGAGTGAGCCGATGTTGGTCAGCCAAGCCGAAGTGTGCCACGGACTTGCCTCTTCCAGGGCTTTGGGCAGCATTCCGTGTCTATCGAACCGATACATCAGATTGACGAAAGGCCGCTTGACCCACGAGGGGATATTCCCCAATATCTTAGCCGTTTTGTCCGTCTCGTTTTCGGCATCGGTCGGTTTTGAGGCCTCGACCTCTGCCTCACATTTGCGCACAATGTCCGCAATGGTATCCTCGGGTTCGAATTCCGGCTTGATTACCGTTTCCCCGCCCTTGTCGGAAAGCCCGCGTTTAATGGCAATTGAGATCTTGATACTGTTGTGAGCATAGAGCTTGTTATGGACGATAAAGCGGTTCAGATAGGGCCGCTGTGAGATCTGGCGCACCATTGCGGCGATTAAAACATACATGATCGAGAGGCCGGGGATATCCTGCGCATGCGCTTTGATAAACGCCTCCATCGATGCAAGCGGAATCTCGTCTTCGAACAGCACTTGGGAATCTATCCGCGTACGAAGGATATACGGCACGAGGTCCATCACCGGATCAGCCGGTTTAACGCGCCAGCCGTCACGGCGATCCCGCCTGCGTTTTTGAAACACTTTTTCCATATTACCCATTGCGATCGTCCTCTCACATCTTACATATATTTACGAATGATGTTCTCCATAGCGGAATATTTTTTCTCCATATCCTGTGCCAAAGCGATTTGGCAGCGGGTGCGCACCAAATTGTGCTCGGGATAGTTGAGTTTAAAATACGGGTCACCCATCAGATAGTCGGTGCAAAACCGAATTGCCAGTTCCACGGTCATCATCAGTGCGCCCGCCGGAAGCGACATCAGTTCGGTCTCGTCAAAACTGTCGCGCAAAACGCCTACATAGCCCTTTGCAAATGCCTCGTAATACTCCAGCGACAGCGAGGTCTTTGAGAGATCCGGCTCATCTTCGAGCGAGGTGTTGGCGGCAAAGCGGATGGCGTCGCCGAAATCGTACGCCGAAAGTCCGGGCATCACCGTGTCCAAATCGATGATTGCGGCGGGTTTTTGGGTTAAAATATCGATTAAAACGTTGTTGTATTTGGTGTCGTTGTGGGTCACTCTGACCGGCAATTCCCCGTTTTTGCGCATGTCAGTCAACTTGCGGCAAAATTGCCGCTGCGATTTAATATAATCAATTTCAAGTTTTATATCCTTGGCGCGCCCTGCTCTGTCGGCGTCCAAAGCCGCTTCAAAGGCCTCATAGCGTTTTTGCGTATCGTGGAAATTAGGGATCGTCTCGACCAGCAAGTTCATGTCGTAATCGGCCAACATCCCCGCAAAATTTCCGAACGCAGCCCCCGCCGAAGTCAAAAGCCCGGTGTTGGGTACGCTGTCATAGGTCACGGCGTTGCCGATATAATCATACATGCGCCAGACGCTGCCGTCCGAAAGAGTGTGGCATAGTTTTTCGTTTGCGTCGCTGTAAAAATTCAATACCTGCCTGCGGCAGTCCAGTCCTTTTTCTTCGCACTTTTTGCGCAAGTGTGCCGTCACGCCCGCGATGTTGCCCATCATGCCGTCGGGGTCGCGGAAGACGTATGTATTCACCCGCTGGATGATATACTCCTTCCCGTCCGAAAACTTGACCAGGTTGGTTTGATTGATGTTGCCCGTCTTAATCAGGGCATGGCTTACCGGTTCGCCCGTGATACCGAATGCGCGGGCGGCTTCGAGAATCTGTTTTTCCATTTCGCTCCTCGTGTTAGTAAGTTTTGAAAAGAGTCTTTGCATTTTGCGCAGTGATCTTTATGATGTCCTCGGGCGAAACGCCCTTGACCAGCGCCAGTTTTTCAACCACAAGCGGCAAAAGCGACGAGTCGTTGCGTTTGCCGCGAAACGGTGTGGGAGCCATATAAGGACAGTCGGTCTCAAGCAGCATTCGCTCAAGCGGACAAATCGCGGCGGACTCGACGGCTTTACGCGCATTCTTGAAGGTCACAACCCCGCCGAACCCGAGATAAAACCCGTTTTTGAGATAAAGTTTCGCAATCTCGGGCGACTCGGAAAAGCAGTGCAGCACCGCCGCTCCTTTATATGCGCCTAAAATCTCAACCATGTCTGCCGTCGCGTCCCGGCTGTGAATCACAGCCGCCTTATTCAAGCGGATTGCCAGTTCAAGCTGCCTTAAAAACAGCTCTTTTTGCCTTGCTTTCTCAAACCCGGGGTAGTGGTAATCCAGCCCGATTTCCCCGATCGCGGCGCATTTTTCATCCGAAGCCAATTGTTCAATCTCAGCGAGATCATTTGTACCGACTTCGTTGGCGTGTTCGGGATGAATGCCCGCCGCAAAGTAAAACTGCTCATACCGATGCGCCAGTGCCATTGAATTTCGGCTGGTCAACACCCGCTCGCCGCAATTCAATACCCATTGTACACCCGATGTAAAGAGCTTTTGCAGCACTTCTTCTCGGTCGGGGTCAAACGCCGCATCGTCATAATGCGCGTGGGTATCAAAAATGCCGTTTAGCACAACTTTGCGCCCGCCGGAATGCCGTCGTCAAGCATCAACAGATTCAGCTTTCCGTCTTTTTCCGCCGAGAGCAGCATGCCGTTCGATTGTGTGCCCATCATCTTGCGCGGCGGCAGATTGGTGCAGGCCACCACGGTTTTGCCGACGAGTTGTTCCGGCTGATAATATTTCGCAATGCCCGACAAAATCTGTCTCGGTGTTCCCGAGCCGTCGTCGAGCTTGAATTGTAATAATTTATCCGATTTTTCCACCTTTTCGCAGGCAAGCACTTTGCACACCGTCATCTCGACTTTTGAAAATTCATCAATCGTGACTTGCGGCTTTTCCGGTTCGGCTTTTTCTGTCGCGGAGCCAACTTTTTCTGCCGCCACACCGGTTTTCTCGGCAACTCTTTCACCCAGCGTCTTCTCGTCAAAGCGCGCGAACAACGGTGCCGCCGGTTTTGTCAAAACGCCCGCTTTCAGCCCACCGAAGGTCTCGACGCTCTCTAACGTGTCGGCACATCCGCCCAGCTGCTCCATGATATTCTTGCTCGCCTCGGGGATCAACGGCGCATATAACACTGCGATAATCCGAATGCACTCCAGCAGATTATACAGCACCGTGCCGAGCCGCGCCTTGTCGGCCTCGTTTTTGGCGAGCGCCCAAGGGGTGGTCTCGTCGATGTACTTGTTGCTTCTGCGCGCCAGTTCCATCACGGCAAACGCCGCATCGGCAATGCGCATCTCGTCCATCAGTTTGCGGTATTCAGCCACGGCCTTTGCGGCGACCGCTTTCAAATCGGCGTCCGGGCCTTCTTCATTAGCAGCCGAGGGAATCACGCCGTCGAAATATTTGCCCGTCATCGCCACCGTGCGGCTGACCAGATTGCCGAGCGTGTTGGCCAGATCGGAATTGTAGCGCGCGGCGATGTTTTCCCAGGTCACGTTGCCGTCGTTGGCGTAAGGCATTTCGGATAACACATAATAACGCGCCGCATCAACGCCGAACAAATCGGCCACATCGTCGGCAAAAATCACATTCCCGGTCGATTTGCTCATCTTGTCCCCACCCGTCAGCAGCCACGGATGCCCATATACCTGTTTGGGCAGCGGCAGACCGAGGGCCAACAAAAAGATCGGCCAATAGAGCGTGTGAAAACGCACAATATCCTTGCCGATGATATGCACGTCGGCAGGCCAGTATTTTTTATATAACTCGCCGTTTTGGTTATCGGGGTTATAGCCAAGACCGGTAATGTAGTTTGAAAGCGCGTCTACCCAGACATAGACCACGTGCTTCGGGTCAAAGTCGACCCCAACACCCCATTGAAACGAAGTGCGCGTGACGCACAGGTCTTTGAGCCCCGGCTTTAAAAAGTTGTTGACCATCTCTTTTTTACGCGACTCCGGCACGATGAAATCCGGATTTTCCTCGATGTGTTTTATCAGCCGATCGGCGTATTTACCTATGCGGAAAAAGTAGGACTGCTCCTTGACGCGCTGCAGCGGTTTGCCGCAGTCCGGGCACACCACGCCGTTGTCAGGGGTTTTGCAGACCTGACTCTCGGTGTAGAACGCCTCATCCGGCTCACAGTACCAACCCTCGTATTCGGACAGATAGAGATCATCCTGCTCGTAAAACTTGTTAAAAATCTTTCGCACGGCGGCTTCGTGATCGGGATCGGTGGTGCGAATAAACCGGTTATAAGTGATCCCCATTCGATCCCACAGCGTTTGAATACCCCCGGAGACCCTGTTGACGTATTCCTTTGGCGAGACACCTGCCGCTTTGGCGCAGTCCTCGACCTTCTGACCGTGCTCGTCGGTGCCGGTCAGAAAATAGACATCATAGCCGCAAGCGCGTTTATAGCGCGCGACGGCGTCAGCCATGATCGCCTCGTAGACGTTGCCGATGTGCGGCATTTTCGAGGCGTACATAATGGATGTTGTAATATAATAAGGTTTTTTCATTCCTCGGTTCTCTCCTCGTTATTTCATTTGATCGGTTTTGCGCCCCAGATGTCCGCCGCGTACCGTTCAATCGAGCGGTCGGACGAAAAGCGCCCGGCTTTTGCGATATTCATTAACGACATCTGCATAAAACGCATTCGGTCGTCGTAAATCGTGCGCATCTGCGCCTGAGCGTCCTTATAGGATGCGAAATCGGCCAAGACCATGTACGGGTCGTGATTGACGAGGTTGTCATAGATATTGGCAAATGTGCAGTCGCAGATGCCCTTTTTCAATACATCGGTCAGTATCTTCAGCTCGGGGTCGTTTTTCACAAGTTGCGCGGGCTGATAGTCCTTTTTGCGTGCGACGGCTTCCTCGGTGTTCATGCCGAAAATTAAAATGTTTTCAGCGCCGACCGACGAATAGATCTCCACGTTCGCGCCGTCCATCGTGCCGATGGTCACCGCGCCGTTTAACATCAGCTTCATGTTTCCGGTGCCGCTCGCTTCGGTTCCGGCTAACGAAATCTGTTCGCTGATGTCTGCGGCAGGCATCAACGCCTCCGCCATCGTCACGCGGTAATCCTCCAAAAAGACCACGCGCAGTTTGTCGCGCACCGCCGGGTCTAGCTCGCAAAGCCGTGAAATCGCCGAGATCAGGCAGATAATTTCTTTGGCGGTTTGATAGCTCGGGGCGGCCTTTGCGCCGAACAAAAAGGTCTGCGGAATCACATCCTCGTTGGGATGTTCTTTGATCCAGATATAGCGCGACAAAATATGCAGCGCATTCATGTGCTGGCGCTTATATTCATGCAGCCGCTTGACCTGCACATCAAAAATCGAGTCGGGATTCAACGGACGCAGTCCGCTCTTAGCCACGAGATTGGAAAACTCCAGTTTGTTGGCGCGCTTGATGTCGTAAAGCCGGTTCAAAACCTTTTCATCCCGCGCATACGGTGTCAGATCGGACAGCCGCTTTGCGTCGGTTTTAAAGCTCTCGCCGATCAAATCCGAGATCATGTCCGTCAGGCGCGGATTGGCCTGACACAGCCAGCGGCGATAGGCGATGCCGTTGGTGACATTTTTAAACTGCTCCGGATGGTCTTGGTAAAAATCTTTAAATAGATGATCGCGCAGAATTTGAGTGTGCAGTTTGGACACGCCGTTGACGCTGTGGCAGACCGCACAGCATAAATTCGCCATGCGCACCTGCCCGTAGCTGATGATGGACATCCGCGAGACGCGCTCAAAATCGGGTTTCTCGGCCCAGAGCTTGGCGCAGTATCGGCGGTTGATCTCGGTGACGATCTGATACATTCTCGGCAGCCGCTGGCGGAACAAATCCTCCGGCCAGGTCTCGAGCGCCTCGCTCATCACGGTGTGGTTGGTGTAGGCGATCGTGCGCTCGGTGATGCTCATGGCGGTATCCCAGCCGTAGCCGCAGTCGTCCATCAAAATCCGCATCAGTTCCGGAATCGCCAGCGCCGGATGGGTGTCGTTGATGTGAATCGCGGCCTTTTCGGGCAGCGCATCAATCGGATGTCCCTCCGAAATGTGCTTTTTAATAATATCCTGCAAAGAGGCCGACACCAGAAAGTATTGCTGACGCAGCCGTAAGCTCTTGCCCTCGGGCAGATTGTCCGACGGATACAGCACCTTCGAGATGACCTCCGCCATGCTGTTTTGCTGCATCGCGGACATAAAATCGCCGCTATTAAAGGCCTGCATGTCAAAGCCCTTCGCCACCGCGCTCCAAAGCCGCAGCACCGCCACGCCTTTGCCCTGATTGCCGACCATCATCAGGTCATGCGGAACCGCGAGCACGGAGTTATATCCGGTGTAATTTTGGTGCCGATAGCCCTGTTCGTCCCAATAATCATTTACGCTGCCGTCAAAACGCACTTCGACCTGTTCGTCGGGACGGGGCAATAGCCAGACCTCGCCGCCGGGCAGCCAGTCGTCGGGCAGTTCGGTCTGCCATCCGTCGACCAGCTTTTGGCGGAAAATGCCGTATTCATATAAAATCGAATACCCGGTCGCCGCATACCCGAGCGACGCCAGCGAGTCCATAAAGCAGGCGGCAAGGCGGCCCAAACCGCCGTTTCCGAGCCCCGCGTCGGGTTCGCGCTCATAAATCGCCGAGAGCTTTACGCCCAGTTCGGACAGCGCCGCATCGAACACCTCGGTCAGCCCGAGGTTATACAGCGAGTTTTTCAAAGACCGCCCGAGCAAAAATTCCATGCATAGGTAATTGATCCGCTTGACGCCCTGCTTGCTGCACTTTTCATTGAACTCGGCGCGGTTTTGCGCTATAATATCGTTGAGATAGGCGGCAGCGGCGCGGTAATACTGGTCGTCGGTCGCGGTTTTGGGATTGACGCCGTATTCCGTGTCCAGCCGTCTTTTAATCTCGTTGACAATTTCGTTTTTAGTCAGTTTCATAAATAAGTTCTCATTTCCCGGCTGTTTGATGTTCAAGCCGTCAGGAATCGGAAGTATCTTTTTAAAGAGAATCTTCCATCAATCCATTATATAACATCACTCGTTAAATTTCAACAAAGGGGCGCAAAAGAATGTCTTCGCCTGTCACTCAATGCAATTATACCATCTCGACTGCTTACTTTTCGCTGTCGCAGACCCTCAGCTGCGGGCAGTGTTTTCGTTTTGATCCCGTCAACGGCGACCCCGATCATTGGCGCGGCATCGCCAACGGCCGCGTGCTCGAAATATCCCAAAACGGAGATGAACTGACCTTTTATAACACGGACAAAACCGAATTCGAGGCGGTTTGGGCGGATTATTTTGATCTCAACACCGATTACAGTGCCATCCATGCTGCGCTTTGCGCCGATCCCACATTAAAAACCGCCTGCGATTTCTGCGGAGGGATTCACATTATCAAGCAAGACCCGTGGGAGGCGCTCTGCTCTTTTATTTTATCCCAAAATAACAATATTCCGCGCATCAAAGGGCTTGTCTCGCGGCTGTGCGAAAACTTCGGCGACCCCATCGAAGGCGGTTTTGATTTTCCCAAACCCGAAGTGCTTGCCGCGCGCTCACCCCAAGACCTCGCCCCGGTGCGCTGCGGCTTCCGCGATAAATACATCATCGACGCCGCTCAAAAATTTGCTTCCGGGGAACTCAATCCCGTGAAAATCGCCTGTCTGCCGCTTGAAGAAGCCCGAAACGAACTGATGACCATCAACGGTGTCGGCCCCAAGGTCGCCGATTGTGCGCTGCTATTCGGGTTTTATCAGCTCACGGCGTTTCCGACCGATGTCTGGATTAAGCGCGCAATGGCAGACCTCTTTTCCGACGGCCTGCCCGCCTGCGCAGAGCCCTACGCCGGCATCGCCCAGCAAGTTCTTTTCCATTATTACAGAACTTACGCAAATGAAAAGTGCAAAAATAAAGTTTAAAGTGACATATCAATCAACGTAGGGGCGAACTGCGTTCGCCCGCCCCGTCAGGCGATTTGACATCGCACCGCACGCAAAGTCATGAAAAGCATCCCAAAACCCGATAAAATCAAACCATACGGAAGGAGGTTGCGAAATGGATTGGATCATGGGCATCCAGCGGGCGCTCGATTATACCGAAGTACATCTGACAGACGACATCGATTATGAAGCGATTGCGAAACAGGCCTATTCGTCTTCGTTTCATTTCCAAAGGATGTTTGCCATGCTCTGCGGTTATGCGCTCGGCGATTATATTCGCATGCGTCGTCTCACGTTGGCGGCTGACGCGTTAATGCGGACAAACGACAAAGTGATCGACATCGCGCTCAAATACGGATACGACACGCCCGAGAGTTTTTCCCGCGCGTTTACGCGGTTTCACGGGATCACCCCCACCGACGCCAGACACGGCGCAAATGTCAAATCCTTTTCGCGGCTTTCCGTAAAATTGATTTTATCGGGAGGCACAACCATGGATTACAGAATCGAAGAAAAACCGGCGTTTACCGTCATCTGCAAGAAAAAGCAAGTCAATAAACCGCAGGGCGACACCGCCACAGCCGACATCTCGGCTTTTTGGAACGAATGCACACACAACGGCACCATAAACGCGCTTTGTCGGTATGCAAAGTACGACAACCTGAAAGGCATTCTCGGCATTTGTTTTTCGGGAGAGATGGCGGATTCCGGCTTTCCCTACGGCATCGGCGCGGACTATAACGGCGTCCCCGTAAAGGACGAGGACTTTGAACTCGTTGAAATTCCGACCTATACCTATGCGGTCTTCCATTGCAAAGGCAAAATGCCCGACGCTTTTAAAGACACCTATCAAAAAATCTGCACCGAATTCTTCCCGCAGAGCAATTATGAATACGGCAGCGGCGTGGAACTTGAGGTGTATCCGTCTGCCGACACCCAAAGCCCGGATTATTCCTGTGAAATTTGGATCGCCGTGAACAAGAAAAAATAAGATAAAAAATCCCTTAGAGGCATCTGTCGGAAATGGCAGATGCCTTCTTTGTTCTGAGGGCAAGGGCGTACCTCATATGCGTTAACTTAACGCATAGAGTAATAAAAATAGCAAGTTTCTCCTGTAGGGCGGGATGACCTGAGGGAACGCCCTCATGATCCCGCCGAGCGGGCGAGTAGCCCGCGAAAAGCAATCGCACTGATGCAGCGTCTTGATGATATCTTATTAGGTTAGCATGTGGGCGCACCTGCGTGTGCGCCCACAATTCACGG